>JAHZJA010000620.1 GCA_022601155.1 Deltaproteobacteria bacterium
CGTCCGCGTGGTGGTGGGGCTCAACCGGCGGTGGGGGCTCCCTCGATGCGGCGTCCTCGCTTGGCGAACGCCTTGCCCTTGCCCTTGCCGCCGCGGTTGCCCTTTGCGAAGGCCTTGTCGTTGCGACCCGAGCGATTGCGCTTGGCCTGAGCCTTGTTCTTGCCGCCGCGTCGCTTGGCGCGTGCCTGGTCCTTGCTCTTGCCCTTGCCCCGTCGCTTGGCGTCGGCCTTGCCCTTGCGGCCGCGCTTGTGCTTCTTGGCCGCCTTTCGCTTGGCTCGCATCGTCGCCAGCTTCTCGCGCTGCTCGGGGGTCAACACCGCGTCGACCTCGGCCCGGGTCTCCGCTCTCGCCTCGCGGAGCACATCCTTGGCGGCCTTCAGCTCCGCCTTCAGCTGCTCCATCCGCTCGGCGTTGGGCTCGGGTGAGCCACGCTCAGCCTTGAGTGCATCCTTGGCAGCCTTGACTGCGGCCCGCTCCTCCGCCGAGTCCTGCTTGTGCTCGGCGCGGATGGCCTTGATCTGCGTGCGTTGCTCGTCGCTGCACTCGAGCTTGGCGCACATGCCATGCCCCTTACGGTGGCGGTTGGCCTCGGGGCCGTCGGACGCCGCCTGCGGGGCGACGAGGGTGGACATCATGGCGAACAGCGAGGTGAGAAGCGTGGTGGTCATGGTCGGTGTCTCCTGCTCCTTTCGACGTGCCCGAGGCCCCAAAGCATCGTCAGCCGCGTGCAAAGCACCGCCGTCCTACGTAAACCCAGCGTCAACCACAGCGGCAGCACGGGGCGTCATGCCCCGGCTCCACACCCAACGTCACCGTATCGCTGCGGATGCGGGCTACTGCAGGGCGCTCAGTGCCTGCTGGACGCGACCCATCGCCTCGTCGATCTCATCGACTCCGACCGCGCCCACGCTCAGCCGGAACCAGCCCTCGTCGCCCGTCACCCCGAACGCTTGAAACGGCACGATCGCCACCCGTGCCGCGTCGAGCAGATAGCGTCGCACATCCTCGTTCGTCGTCAGCGTCTTTCCGTCGGGCGTGCGACGACCAAAAGGATGGACGCGAACCGTCAAGTAGATCGCCCCCATCGGAGGGATGGCCTCGACCGGTAGCCCTTGCTCGGTCATCGCCGACACCGCCCGGTGCAGTCGTCCCAGTCGCTCCCCGAGCCCCTCCATGATCGCATCGAGGAACTGCTGCTGCCCCTCATCGTCATCGAGCAGCGCCGCGGTGGCGTGCTGCGCGGGGCGTGGTGCCCATGCGCCCACGTGCCCCAAGATCGCGGCCATCCGCTCGATGATGTCGGCCGGGCCCGCGGCCCACCCCACCCGCACTCCCGTCGCGGCAAACGCCTTGCTGATCCCGTCGATGACAATCGTGTACTCGGCCATCTTCGGCACCAGCCCCGGGGGAGTCACGTGCTCCACCCCAGGCATCCGCAGCATCCAGTAGACCTGGTCGTACAGCAGGTACAGCGGTCGCTGACCAGAGCTCCGGCGCGCCTCGTTCTCGGCCACGATGGCTTCGCAGATCCCCTGGAGGGCATCCGCATCGATCGCGGTCCCCGTGGGGTTGAGCGGCGAGTTGATGCACACCAACCGCGCGCCCGGAAGCACCCGCGACAGCGCCTCTCGGGTCGGCAGGAATCGCGTCTGCGGCCCGCACGAGATCGGCACTCCGTCGGCCCCCAGCAGATGCGTGTAGTGGTTGTTGTTCCAGCTCGGCACCGGGTACACGACCCGGTCCCCCGGATCGACCACCGCGCGGTAGGTGCCGTAGATGAGGGGACGGGCTCCGCCCGCCACCAGCACCGAGCGGGCCGGGTAGTGCAGGCCGAGGCGTCGCGCGAACAATCGAGAGACCGCCTCGCGAAGCTCGGGGATGCCCGACGAGGGCGGATAGTTGGTCTGGCCGGCCGACAGCGCCGCCGCGATCCCCTCGCGGAGCTGCGTCGGCACCTTGAACTGCTTGGGAGAAAAGTCGCCCACCGTCAGGTTGCAGATGGAGGTGCCGTTGGCGACGCGCTCGCGAACGTCGGCCGCGATCGCCAGGATCTCGGAGCCGACCAGGCCGGCCGCCATCGTACTGACCCGTGCCCCCTCCGGGCGCGGCTTGGAGTCCGAAGAGCGCATGGGAGGCACCGTGGGCGACATAGTGGCCGGAGGGTAACTCAAAATCGGGTCGCGGCCGCCACCCCGCCGCCGCCTGGTGAGCCCCACGGCATCACCGCCCAATGGGGGCGCCGCGCGACCCATACCAGCCGTAGCGCGCCCCCCAGCGCCAGCGCGCTACCGACCCCGATCAGCGACACGCCCAACGTCACACGCCCCCGACCGCGAGCCGCCAAGCGTTCGTACCGTCGCTCGCTGCCGTCGACCGGCGCACGACGGAAATCGCGTCGGCCCAGCCCCCACGCGACCGCGCCGCTCGCGACGACCGCCGTCCCCGTCGCCACCAACGTGACGCCGAGCGGATCTCGAAACCAGCTTCGCGGCGGACGCCGCTCGAGGTCGGACGGCGAGGTCGGGCCGGCGTTGGAGACTTCGGGTGCAGTCGGCGACGCAGGGTTGGTCGTGGAAGCGCGTAGGCCCGGCGCGGCCGCGCTCGCAGAAGTCGGGCCCTCGCTTGGCGGTGCGTCTTCCGAGGGTTGCTCCTCCTTCGGTGGCCGTTCGTCCTCCGAGGGCTGCGCATCCTCCACGGACCGTCCGTCTTCCGAGGGTTGCTCCTCCTCCGATGGCCGCTCGCCCTCCGAGGGCTGCGCCTGCTCCGATGACCATGTGCCTTCCGAGCGTTGCTCCTCCTCCGATGGCCGCCGCTCCTGGGGCGGTTGCTCCTCCGATGACCGTCCGTCGCCCGAGGGCTGCTCGCCGTCCTGCGACCGTCCATCGTTCGAGTCTCCGCGGTCCGGCGAGGCCTGGCCTTCCGATGGATCTCCATCGCCCGGAGCTCGGCCACCCAACGAGGACTCGCGAGCCGACGACCGTCCACCCTCTGATGACCGTGCGACCTCCGATGACCGTCCACCCTCCGATGACCGTCCACCCTCTGATGACCGTCCATCCTCTGATGACCGTCCATCCTCCGATGACCGTCCATCCTCTGATGACCGTCCATCCTCTGATGACCGTCCATCCTCTGACGGCCCTACCTCTTCGGAAGACCTTGGCGCCGTCGCCAATGCAGCAACGAGGCCGAAGCAAACGAACCAAGAGGTTGTGACCACCATCAGAAACGAGGGGAGCGCCCTCCCACATCATATCCCCATGCGCCCTCGTTCTCTTTCGGCGTCGCGACGCACCCGTCGGCGCCAGCGCCCGGTCCCGCCACCACCTCTTTCCCTCGCCCCCAGCGACCTCGTGCTGCCACCCACGATCCCCCCGCCCCGTCCCCGATTCCGGTGTCCCCACCCTCCGCCCCAGTACACTGGTGCTGCCACCACCGTTTTCCCGCGCACCCACGGCCCCAGCGACCCGGTGCTTCCACCACCACGACCGTCGCCCCCACGACCGAGACTATCCGGTGCTGCCACCACCGCTGCCATCGACGGTCGTCCCCTCGGTGGGGAGGTCCTCGCTCGGCGATACGCACCCTCCCGGATCCTCGGTCGCGTTGGGCGAGCGGATCCACCCACTGTCGCAACGGCCGTCGTCATCGGGGTACGCACACGCAGCATCGGGGAGGCACTGCCCCTGGGCACCGTCTCAGTTGCAGTCCTCGTCGCGGCTGCACTCGTAGGGCTCGATGCCGCAACACCCGAGCACCAGCCCGAGCACCACACCGCTCCCCGTGATCACCCACCGTCGCATGGACTCCACCACCGTGCCCCATTGTGCGTGGGTTCGTCGAGTTGCGTCGGATCCGCCCCGTCGAGTGACACCGCAAACCATGCCAACATCGCGGTCGATGAGCAGCGCCCGGAACCCCCGCCTGACCGCCCGTTTGCAGGGCTTTGGCACCACCATCTTCGCCGAGATGACCGCGCTCGCGCAGCGCCACCAAGCGGTCAACCTCGGGCAGGGTTTCCCAGACTTCGAAGGGCCCCCGCAGATCCGCGACGCAGCGATCGAGGCCATCAAGGCCGGGCACAACCAGTACGCGCGGAGCTTTGGCATCCCTCCGCTGACCGCAGCGATCGCCGAGCACCAGCGTCATCACCACGGCCTCGAGTACGATGCCGAGACCGAAGTGACCGTGTGCAACGGCGCCACCGAGGTCATCGCGAGCACGCTCCAGGCACTGCTCGACGTCGGCGATGAAGTCGTGATGTTCGAGCCCGTGTACGACTCGTACCTGGCCACGGTCGCGATGGCCGGTGCCGTGCCCAAAGTGGTCACGCTGCGCGCCCCGGCCTTCGACTACGATCGTGCGCAGCTCGAGGCCGCGATCACTCCCAAGACACGCGTGCTGCTGCTCAACACGCCGCACAACCCCACGGGCAAGGTGTTCTCGCAGCCCGAGCTCGAGCACATCGCTGCGCTGTGCCGAGACCACGACCTCATCGCGGTGACCGACGAGGTCTACGAGCACCTGGTCTTCGAAGGCGAGCACGTTCCGCTGGCCCGGCTTCCGGGTATGCGCGAACGCACCGTCGTGATCTCCTCGGCCGGCAAGACGTTCTCGTTCACCGGGTGGAAGGTGGGTTGGGCATGTGCACCCCCCAACCTCACCCGAGCCATTCGCACCGCCCACCAGTTCGTCACCTTCTGCAACAGCACACCGTTTCAGCACGCGGTGGCCAAGGCCCTAGCCCTGGGCGACGAGTACTTCGACACGCTACGGGAGGACTACCGCGGCCGCCGCGATCGCTTGTGCGCCGGGCTCCGCGACGTGGGCTTCACCGTGATGCAACCGGCGGGCACCTACTTCGTGTGCGTCGACATTCGACCGCTCGGCTTCAGCGACGACATGGAGCTGTGCCGTCGTCTCCCCGAGGCGGTGGGCGTGACCGCCATCCCCAACTCGGCGTTCTACGTGAACAAGGAGGCGGGCCGTCACCTGGTTCGCTTCGCGTTCTGCAAGAGCGACCCGGTGCTGGACGAGGGCATCGCCCGCCTGCGCAACAATATCGGCCGCCTCACGACCTGAGCCGAGTCCCGCACGGGCTGGCGTGACACGGGCGCCGCTCCGCCTCGCTGCACACCGCCGGGCTCCGGACTCGCTCGCGGCGAAGACAGGTGTCGTGGCGTCGAACCAGCGCGTCAGCCAGCTCGGGCGCGACGGGACAGCTCGGCCTCGACGAACGCGGCCATGCTTCGACGCTGATCGTCGCTGGCGACACCCAGCTCCTCGACCCGCGTCGTCGCCTCGCGAAGCTGGTCGTCGGACATCGTCTGCCACCATCGCGACTGCCGGGTGTCATAGACCCGCAGCGCTCCGTCCTTGGCATCCGGATCCTGGCTGTCGTGACACGGCATGCAGTGGGTGGTGAGGACGGCGAGTGCACCATCGCCAAGAGCTGCCATCCTCGCGTCGGGCTGTGCACCGAAGCTGGCCGGCACCGCCATCGGCTCGGCAACGACGGGACCCGGCGCCGCATGGTCTTCGCACTGGTGGTCGGGCCCATGGTGCTCGCCGCTGGCAATCGAGACCCCGGCAGATGCCCGGGGTAGCGCCTGCACCAGCAGCAGCACTGCCGCCGCCGCGGCCAGCCCCGCCACGAGCCCAATCAGGTTGCGACGGCGAGGTGTCGGACGCGTCGCCGTCGCGGTGAGTCTCGAGCCACCATGCTCGGCGTCCTCCGCCTCGGGTTCGAGCTCGCGGGCCCAGGCCGCCATCACGGCGTCGGCGAACCCAGCGGACGGTTCGCCTTCACTCCACTCGGCCAGAGCCACACGCTGCTCGTGGCTCAACACGTTCGCCTCGTCGAGGCCCACGTTCTCGGGATCATCCATCGTGCACCTCCGCCAGAGCCTTTCTCAGATTGGCCCGGGCTCGAGACAAGCGGGATTTGACCGTGCCTACGTCGATCTCCAAGACCTCGGCGATCTCGGCGTAGTCGAGGCCATGGACTTCCCGCAGCAAGAACGCGCCGCGGTAGGCCGGGGATAGATCGGCAACGGCTTGCTCGATCGCAGTGGCCGACGCGTGACGCTCGGCCACCGCTGCACCGTGGGTCTGCATCGACTCGGTGACGGTGTCGAGGCACTCGGTTCGGGTCGAGCGACGGCGCAGCTCGTTGAGCGCCACGCGAGTGGCGATGGTCACCAACCACGTGCCCAGGCTCGCGGGGCCATTGCCTCGGAACCGTGGCAATGCCCGAAACGCGCGCAAGAAGGTCTCCTGTGCGAGGTCCTCCACCAGCAGCCCTCGGCCGGCCGGAACCAGCATCGCGCGTAGCTGCCCAACCACGCGCCGCTGGTGCCGCAGCACGAGTGCCCGGCAGGCAGCAGAGTCGCCTCGCTGCGCGCGGTGGAGTACGAGGTCTTCGACCTCGCGGGTGTGGGAACGAGTCATGGGCATCGAGGGGGCCCACCTCTTACACCCATGGGATCGTCACCAGGTTCCATTTCGTTCGAACCATTCGCAGATTCAGCGCCGGCTTTGCTCCAGCATGGGCACTCTCGCGCAGGGCTGGGGCCAGCGGACCTCCGCCGCAATCGGTCCCCAACCCCCAAATTCGAGAGGCTTTGGTCATCCCTGAATTGGTGTTGCCTGCTACAGTCTCCCGAACGTGCCGACCGCAGTTTCGTTGGCTTTGGCCCTCACGTTTGCTTTGTGGGGTCCCCCGAAGTTGCCACCGCTGCCGGGCGAGCAGCCTCCGCCCTCGGCTGGACCGAAGAAGGTCGAGCCCAAAGCTGGCCCCTCGCCCCGCAAGCCGTCGGGTCCTCCACCACGGAAGCCCGCGCCGATCGAGCAGCTGGAGCCAAAGCCTTCCCCACAGAAGATCCAGCCGGCCACGCCAGCGCAGCCCACCGCGGCGCCACTCCCCGCGACAGGCACCCCTGTCCCTCCGGGAGCCCAGGCGACCGCCGTGCCGGGTGCACCCACCACTGCGCCGGGTCGGCCCGCCGTCGTCGAGCCTCCACAGCCCGATGTCCCCGGACCGGCCCCGGCACCCGAGGCCGAGACCAAGGCGGCCGCCGCGGGGCCTGCCCCCGCCGGTCCAGGCGCAGCGCCGACGATGGGCGCCGAGCTGTTGCCGGGAGACGAGGCGCGCCCTCCGATGCTTCGGCTTCCGCCACCGCGTCGTCCTCCGTATAGCGGCGTCGGATTGTTCATCGGGGCGGGCATCACGTTCTCGGCCGCACTCTCGGAGCAGATCGTCGCGCACATCCTGGTCAAGCGCCGCTGCATCGACGCCTTCGCCTCACAGTCGACACCCGACGCCGACACCACGGACGAAGCCGAGGAACAAGCGCGGGACTTCGGCGACGTATTGCTCGAGTGCGCCCCCGGAGTTCTGCCTGCAGTGGCGCTCCGGGTGCACTCCGACATCGGTCTGCTCGCGACCATCGGACTGGCCGCCGCGGGTGCAGCCCTCCGTGCCCAACGCAGCGGCTACGACGACGTCTTCGGGGACAAGCCAGCCAAGCCCATGCTCGCGCTCCGGGCCACGGGCGTCACCCTCATCGGTACTGGGGTGGTGACGTGGCTGACGACGGGCGCCCTGTCATGGGGAGTGTTGGCCGGCTGCCGCACGGCACGCTGCGCCACGCGAGCGCGGCTGATGGCATTCACCACTCGGGATGCGGGCGCGGTGTTGATCGCCGTCGGCTCGGGCATGCTGGCCTACGCCGTCTCGCATCGCCGCGCCTACGACCGCTTCTACCGCGAGCGCGCGCTGTCGGTCGGCCTGACCACGATGCCGGGCGGCGGCGGCGGGCTCTCGATGACCGGTCGGTTCTGATCGACGCTCACCCTTGGCGCGTCCGGTCACGCTCCACCCACCACATCGCCGACAGCACCAACGCGTGGTCGACCTCGCCGGCCTCGATCCTCGCGGGCAGCTCCGTCTCCGGGACCAGCTCCACGATCGTCTCCTCGACGTCGTCGTTGTCGATCTCCGCCACGCATCGACAGTCCTCCGCAATGTACGTGTACAGCTGGTTGGTGAACAGCGCCGGGTTGGGATTGCAGTGGCCCAGCAGCCGCACGCGCCCCTCGTATCCGGTCTCCTCGCGCAGCTCCCGAGCCGCCGCGACGGCCGGATCTTCGCCCGGATCGACCATGCCCCCCGGGAGCTCGAGCACGTTGCCACCCTTGCCGTGGCGAAACTGCCGGACCATCACCAACTCGCCATCGGCCGTGCGCGGAACGATGTTGACCCACGGCCGGCTCTCGATGCTGAAGAACGTAAATGTAGGCCCCGACGGACCCTGCTGACAGTGACGGGCCTGGACATCGAAGACGCGGCAGTCCGCCACGCGATCGGTGTGGAGCACTTGCCACGGGGTGGGACGGGCCATCAACGGAGGATACACTGCCGCCCGTGGCGGTCTCCTTCGAGCTGCATACCGAGCGCCTGGATCTGGTGCGGATCACCCCGGCTCATCTTCCCGACCTGCTCGCACTCGACTCCGATCCGGAGGTCATGCGGTACATCAGCGGAGGCAAGCCGAGCACCCCCGAGGACTACGAGCGCTTCATCCCCCGGATGACCGCCTTCGGTGACCAACCGTACGGGTACTTGGCGGCATACGAGCAGCAACGCTTCATCGGCTGGTTCCATCTTCGCCCCAGCGTGGCCGACCCCGAGGTCTTGGAGCTGGGCTACCGACTCGAGCGCGCGGCCTGGGGTCGCGGTCTGGCCACCGAGGGCGGCAAGGCGCTCATCCGCCACACCTTCGAGACGCTCGATCGAACCGCCGTCGATGACTGCGCCGATCCCCGCAACGACGCCTCGATCCGGGTGATGGTCAAGTGCGGCATGCGATGGCA
>JAHZJA010000621.1 GCA_022601155.1 Deltaproteobacteria bacterium
CCCCCGTTCCCCTTCGTCGAAGGGACGAATAGCCCGTGCCTCAGCCTGCATCTCAGCCTCGCCATCAATCGGTTCTGTTGGGCGTCTTCGCATTGTGTCTCGGCACGACTGGGTGCGGCCGAACCACCGACCACTCGAGCGCCGTTGGCGACAAGGACGAGCTCCTCGACAGCCTTCAACGTGCAGGATACTCGCCCGAACACGTTCAGGTGTTCTCCGATGGGACCGTCCTCGCGGAGGGCGATATCGCGATGAGCCTCGATGAAGCCGAGGCCCACGGAGGATCGAGGTTTCGCCACGCTCGCACGGACCTGACGGTGTCCGACAGCATCAGGCAGATCTACGTGTCGGTCGGGGACATGACGTCCGTCCCCGAGGAATTTCGACCAGATTTCAGGGACTATGTCGTCGAGGGCGTCCGGACGGCACTCGAAGAATGGAACGACCTTTACTTGCAGTTCGTGTTCGTTCGCAAGGACTCAGACACTCCACAAGACAACGACAGAATCGCGAGGATCTACATCGACAGTGGAACCCTGGCCTGTGGTGTCGACGCCTGGGCGCGGTGGCCACGAGTCGATGAGGTCACCGGGAAGACCATTCCGGGGCCGCGGATCACTTTGGACTTCAATCAGATCGACGAGGACGAGATGGAAGACGCTGACTGGATGAAGCGACTGTTCATGCACGAATTCGGTCACACGGTGGGCATCCGCCACGTCGACAGGCATCGCCATACTTGCGAAGAAGACAAAGATGAGGGCATCGGTGCTGGCTGGAATCACATCGACGGTACGCCTCAGTACCCGAACTACGACCAGGACTCCGTGATGACTGCATGTCCTCGAGATCCTCTCGTCGCGAGGTGGAGCGATGGTGACAAGATGGCGCTGGGGAACTTGTATCCGTGCATCACCAATTGCTCCCCTTGAGAGAGTTGAACTCCTCCTTCAACGCATAGTCTGCGCGTCCCTTGTTCGGCGAGGGCACTGTGGCCACGGGCCAGGTCCAACGCCGACTCGACGTGCGCTCAGTCGGTGCTCGCAGTCGACCCAGCCATGCCCATGGGCCCTCACAAGTGGCGGGCCGCGGCGCGGGGGCGCGTTCATCCTCCCCACGAACGCACGATGTCGTCGGAGGTCTCGGCCGGTCGTAGTGGCTCGAGCCGTGGGGGCGTGCCGCGCAGGCCTACCACCGCAGGTGCGCCACGGCTGCAGTGTCGCGACCACATCCCCAGCGTGTACCCGCCCACGTCACGCACCACGACCAGGTCGCCTTCTTCCACGGCCGGCAGCGAGCGGTCCCGCGCGATCACATCCCCCGCGAAGCACAGCGGTCCCACCAACGTCCACGGCTCCACGGGCCCCGACTTCAGTCTGCCGTGGGCATCGAGCACCAGCACCTCGTGGGGCCAGTCGGTGGGCGCGTAGGCCGTGCGCAGCAGCAGGTCGGCGCCCACATGGAGGGTGGCCAGCGAACGCTCGGCCACTCGCTTGACGTACTCCACCCGGCTGACGACGAACCCGCACCCCACCTGGAGGGCCCGCCCCATCTCGGTGACGATGCGAAGGTCCGGCTCGAACAATGCGGGCACCTGGGCGCGCAACATCGAGACGTAGTCGTCGAGCTCGACCCCGGGGGAGGCCGCCCCGTACTCGGCTGGGAGCCCGCCGCCGATGTCGAGCGTGGTGATGGTCGGCCGCCCCAACGCGGTGTGGATCGCGGCCCGGAGCTCGACGACGCGTCGCGCCGCCTCCACCAACAGCGAGACCGGGCAGCCCTGGGAGCCCACGTGAACGTGTAGCCCGGTCAGCCACGGGTAGCGCTCGAACGGCTGGACCAGCGACGGCACCGAGTCGGGCCAGGGCAGCCCAAACCGCGAGCCGCGGTTGGCCACGCTCGTGGTGGCGATCGTGCCCCCGTCGAGAGCGGGGTTGAGCCGCAAGCCCACCGAAGCCTCCGGCCCGGCGCCCAGTGTCGCCAGGCGGTCGAGCTCGTCGAGATTGTCGGCGTTGATGTGGACCCCCAGCTTCAGTGCGGCGGCCAGATCCGTCCGGGTCTTGGCGGGGGAGTCGTAGACGATCTGTGCCGGGGGACACCCGGCGGCCACGGCCAGCTGCACCTCCTCCCACGAGGCGGCTTCCAATCCGCAGCCCGCGTCGACGACGGCGGCCAAGATCGGCACCACCGGGTTGGCCTTGATCGCCACCGCGTGCAGGGCCGAGGAAGGGAACAGGGCACGGAGGCGACCAAGTCGAGCCCCGAGCCGGTCCATGTCGTGCGCGATGACGGCGGGCGCCCGGTCGGACAGCCAACCCTGCGCGAGCATCACCGACACGGCGGCCTCGATCTGTGGGGGCTCGATCCGGCTACGCCACGCGGAGACGCTGTCCATCGCCATGGGGCGGCACTTCGCCCTGGCCGCGGAGTGGCGTCAAGCGGGCCGAATGCGGATTTCACGCGGAGGGGGATTGTTCGCGATCCGCGCGATCGATCTTTTTCCAACCCACCCGGGGGTCACCCGGATAAGGCCCCTCGAACCCGACGCGGCGCCCACCTTCGCCGCTTCCTCGCTGCTTCCAAGAGAGCCAATCCCATGCGCGTTTCCAGCCTGAACCTGCTCCCCGCCGCCGCGCTGCTGGCGATCGCTTTCGCCGCCGCTCCCGCTCACGCCGCCGAGGGTGAAGACGGCGAGGTCGTCAAGACGACCACCGAGACCGACGGTCCGCTGAAGATCGTCACCGAGGAAGACGCCGACGGCAACACCGTCAAGACGACCACCGAGACCGACGGTCCGGTGACGATCGTCACCGAGGAGGACGACGAGGGCAACACCGTCAAGACGGTCACCGTCGACGAGAGCGATGACCCCGTGGTCGAGGTCGTCGAGTCCGAGGAAGACGGCGAGACCAAGAAGATCGTCCGCATCAGCGACGGCGACGACGCGGTCGTCATCATCGAGACGAGCGACGACGACGATGACGACGACGACGACGACGATGACGACGACGAGTACGTCGAGGAGATCGTCGAGAAGCATCACCACCACCACCGCGACATCAAGTGGCTCGGCTTGTCGGCGGGCGCGGTCTTCTACCCCGGCGGTGCCTCGGGCCGGGTGTCGTCCGCCGACGGACGGCTGCAGTCCAACCAGTTCAAGGCCTGCGCGGGCCCGGGCAACGCCGCCTGCGGCTACATCAAGGGCATGGACATCAAGGTGAAGTACTTCGAGACCGGGGGAACCTGGGACTACCCTCGCGTAGTGGGCTACTTCCGCACCGGCTTCGACCAGGGGCGCGCCGTGTTCCAGCCCGGCGATGAAGGGTTCCAGCCCGGTCAGGCCACCCGGCTCGACTACACCGCCGTGCCGCTGTTCTTCGGCGGCAACGTCTACTTCCTCAAGGATTTCCCCATTCGCCCCTACGGTGGCCTCGGTGCGGGCTTCGACATCCTGCGGCTGGACTATCGCCGCGCCGAGCAGGCGCGTGTCGTGGACGCCAGTGCTCGGATTGGGTTCGAGCTCCACGGCGGTATCGAGGTGCGGATCAGCAACTACATCTCCATCAACGCCGAGGTCATGCAGCTGTGGAGCGCCCGGCGCAAGTTCGACCGACTGCCCGACTTCTCGAACACTGGCCTCAGCATGCTGGCCGGCGTGACCGTGGGTATCCCCGTCCGCCTCGACCGTCGCAACCACGACCACCACACCACGGTTCGCAAGGTCCGACGCGTGCGACGCGACTAGTTCCCCCGACGACGACATGTGTCCGTCGTCGGTGCCCCGACGGCGGACATTGGTGGGATTGGGCGGCGGTGTCATGTCCGGTGACATCGCCGCCCGTTTTTCGTTGGGGCCCGCGGCATGGGGGCCCATGCATCCGTGCATGGCGGGTCAACGGAAATACGCACTAACCGCTACGCTGATGCATGGCTATACCGATGGAGCCATGCAAGCAGCCGTCTACGAGCGCTACGGAAGCCCACAAACCCTCGAGCTGAGGGAGGTCCCACGACCCGAGCCTGGGCCCAACGAGGTGTTGGTGAAGACCCAAGCGACCACGGTGACCCTGGTCGACACCGCGTTTCGCTCGGGTCGCCCGTGGATGGCCCGGCTGTTCACGGGGCTGCTGCGACCCAAAAACCAGATCCTCGGCACCGAGTTCGCAGGTCGGGTGGAGGCAGTGGGCAGCGAGGTCGATCGCTTCGAGGTGGGCGACGTGGTCTTTGGTGCGAGCGATCAGGGCTTTGGGACCCACGCCGAGTATGTGTGCGTCGCGCAGACCGGCGCCCTGGCGATCAAGCCCAGCAACATCACGGTCGGGGAGGCGGCGGCGGTCTCCAACGGTGCCCTGACCGCGCTGCCGTTCCTCCGCGATCACGCCAAGCTGCGGCCGGGGCAGAAGATCTTGATCATCGGTGCGTCGGGATCGATCGGCACGTGTGCCGTACAGCTGGCCAAGCACTTTGGCGCTCATGTCACTGGGGTGTGCAGCACGGCCAACGTCGAGCTGGTGAAGTCGCTGGGGGCCGACCGCGTCATCGACTACACCAAGGACGACTTCACGCAGGGCGACGAGGTCTACGATGTCGTGTTCGACACCGTGGGCAAGAGCTCGTTTTCTCGCAGCAAGGGTGTGCTCACCCCGCGGGGCATCTACATGACCACCGTCATCAGTATCGGAATCCTGATCCAGACCGCGTGGACCTCGATGTTCGGTGGCAAGAAGTCGGTCTTCGCCGCCACCGGGCTGCGGTCGACGGTCGACAAGAACGCCGACTTGCTGGTGCTCAAAGAGCTGATCGAGGCGGGTACGCTGCGGACGATCATCGACAGCCACTACTCGCTCGGCCAGATCGCCGACGCTCATCGCTACGTGGACACCGAGCGCAAGAAGGGCAACGTCATCATCGCCATCCCCAATGCGGCATGATGTGGCCCGAAACCCGCGGGATGTCGGGCGCTTGAAGAGTGGAGCGCGCGGGCGTTGGAAGGCATCGGCCGCGTTCGCTCGAAAAACTGAGGCATCGAGGACAAGACGTCGGCTCGGGTGCTGCTAGCCTCGAACGCGTGCAAGGGAAAGCGCCAGCCGATGCCCGTGTGCAGGCCTTGCAGGCGACCCTAGCGCCACTGGCGGACACCATCGGTCGCCTGCCGGGGGCCACGATTCGGCCACCCCAGCGCAAGCCCGACACGGGCGAGCGGGAGGCCTTGGCTCAGCTGGCGTCGGCCGGCATTCACCCCGAGACCGGTCTCGTCCTCGAAGACACCCTGGGTACCGGCGGCATGGGGATCGTGCGGTTGGGCGAGCAACGCAGCCTGCACCGCAAGGTGGCCGTCAAGACGCTGCGCGACGACAGGTTCGGCGAGGCGGAGGTCTTGTCGTTGATGCAGGAGGCCTGGATTACCGGAGCCCTCGAGCATCCCAATGTGATGCCGGTCTACGACATCGAGATCGACGCCACGGGGCGCCCCATGGTGGTGCTCAAGCGTATCGAGGGCGAGCCGTGGACGACGTTGCTCGCCGATCCCGAGCGCGTCCGGGCCCAGCGTGGGGAGCAGCCGTTGATCTGGCATCTGGGGGTGTTGCTGCAGGTGTGCAACGCCCTTCGGTTCGCCCACGAGCGCGGGATCCTTCACCGCGACATCAAGCCCGACAACGTGATGGTGGGTGCGTACGGCGAGGTCTATCTGCTCGACTGGGGCATTGCGGTCGCGCTGGACGATGACGCCGATGAGCGTCTGCCCCGGGTCGTCGCAGCCAACGCGGTGGCTGGCACTCCGGCCTATATGGCACCCGAGATGATGGGGGGAGACGGCGCGCAGCTGACCCGTCGCACCGATGTCTATCTGCTCGGCGCCGTGCTCTACGAGATCCTCGTCGGTCGTCCGCCGCACGATGCGACGTCGCTGGGCCAGCTGGTGCTCAGCGCCACCCAGGTTCCCACCCTGCCCGACGACGCGCCGAAGGAGCTCGCCGCACTGTGTCGACGGGCGATGGATCCCGACCCGGCGGTGCGCCCGGCCAGCGTGGACCTGGTGCGCGAGGCGATCCGGGATTTTCTGCGTCACCGGAGCTCGGCCGAGCTCACCGATCGCGCCGAGCTATCGCGGGCTGCGTTGGAGGGGGTGCTCGCAACGGAGCCCCCCGATGTCGTTGCGCACCGACTCCAGGTCTACAACCTGTTCACCGAGTGTCGCTTTGGGTATCGCGAGGCGCTGACGAGCTGGGCGGCCAACCCCGTCGCGCAGCGCGGCCAGCGGGCGGCGGTGTTGGCCATGGTCGCGTACGAGCTGTCGGCTGGGGATGCTCCGGCTGCCGCCGCACTCCTGGCCGAGGTCGGCGACCCTCCGGCCGAGCTTCGGCAGCGAGTGGACGAGGCGATCGCCGAGGCCGAGGCCCGCGGCGACGAGCTGTCGCGTCTACGAGAGCGGGCGCGACAGCAAGACCCTCGCTTGGGGGCGCGAACTCGCTCGGGCGTCGCGATGATCCTGGGGCTGAGCTTCGTAGCGGTCCCCCTGTGGGGCCACTTCGATCCCTGGATCCACGAGGACCCGGACGTCTTCATCTGGTTTCCCCTGGGGCTGCTGCTCGCGCTCGTCGGCATCAATTGGTGGGCACGCGAGTCCCTGGGCAAGACGTCGATCAATCGCCGCCTCATGGCGAGCATCATCTTCCTGTCCGTGGCCGAGGCGTTCTTCGGCTTCGCGTTTCGCGTGATGGGCCTCGAGATGTTGACGTTCGAGCTGTGCCATGTGGTCTCTGCGCTGCTGGTCACCGGGCTCATGTCCATCTACATCGATCGGTGGATTGCGGTGCCGACCGTCGGCTATGCGGGGGCCTTGCTGGCGTGCGTGGCGTGGACGGACTACCGCTACGTTTGGTTCGCGGTGGCCAACGCCGTGCTCACGCTGACGTTGGTGTCGCGGTGGCGCCCGCGGGACGAAGAGGCCCGGCGGGTCTCGGCGTCGTGATGAACGGCTCTAGGGAGG
>JAHZJA010000622.1 GCA_022601155.1 Deltaproteobacteria bacterium
CGTTCCGGTCCCCAAGGACTCGGTCAGCATCCTGGTCGTCGTCGACAACTCCGGCTCGATGGGTGAGGAGCAGGGCCCGATGGGCGAGGCCCTCGGGAGCCTCGCGCTCGACCTCACCAGCGCCGGCATCGACTGGCGCATCGGTTTCACGACCACCGACATCGGCAACTTCTGGTGCCAGGGCACCAGCCCGGAGCAAGGCAACCTCCGCTTGACTTCGTGCCGCTCGCGGCCGTCCGAGTTCATGTTCATGGGCGCCCAGACGATCGATGCGTTTCCCGAAGCATGCGGCAACCCGTGCCCTGAACAGTGGGAGGACATCGAGATCACCCCCACCGCGATAGACGGGACGCCGGGTACCGCCCCGCGTCCTTGGGTGGAGAACATCGCAGGGGTCAGCAACCTCCCGGCAGGTCTGCCCGTGCCGCAAGCATTCAGCTGCCTGGCGCCGCAGGGCATCAATGGGTGCGGCTTCGAGGGGCAGCTGGAGGCCATGGATCTCGCGCTCGAGCGGGCCGCGACCGTGGGCGATCCCGCCGAGGGCTTCGTGCCGCCGGGTGCCCTGTTGGCCGTGGTCATCGTGACCGACGAGGCCGACTGCTCGGTCAACCCCGCCTGGGAGACGATCTTCGATCCCGACGGCAACCGCGTGTTCTGGTCTGACCAGCAGAGCCCGGCCCCCACCTCGGCCGTGTGCTGGAACGCGGGCGTGGAGTGCTCGAACGGAAACTGCGTCAGCGTCAATCTGGATGCCGACGGCATCGAGGTGCCCGGTACCAATGCGGCCACCGACGCGGTGCTGCACCCCACCGCCCGCTACGCCGCTCGCCTCAGCCAGTACGACGACATGCTGCTGAGCATCATCAGCGGCGTGCAGGCTGACGGCAGCGTCCTTTACCAAGACGACCCGTCCAATCCAGAGTTCCAGAACGACTTTGGGATCGGCGCCGGATGTGTATTCACCGCCGGCAGTGCGGTGCCCCCCGTGCGCATGCGCGAGCTCGCCGAGCAGTTCATGTCCAACGACGTGCCTCATCTCGCATCGATCTGCGAGCCGAGCTACGGGCCGGTGTTCTCGTCGCTGGGCGCGGCCATCATCTCCCGCCTGCAGTGACGCCGGGCGTGGTGTCGACCCGCTCGATGGGTCATCATGCCCCCGATGCAGACGACCGAGCATGGTTGGACGATCATCGACGCAGCCGCGGGCGTGCTGTCGTACGCCTACGAGTTCACCACGGATGTCTCGGCCAACACGGTCACGGCACGTCTGGCCAGCGGTGGGCTGCTCGTGCTCAGCCCTCCCATCGACGCCTCCCGCGCGGTCGCCGATGACCTCGCAGCCTATGGCCCGGTAGAAGCGATCGTCTCCAACAACGGCTTCCACCACCTGGGCATTGCGCGGTGGCGCGAGCTGTTTCCGCAGGCGCGCTGCTTCGCTGCGCCCGGCGCCGCGGCACGCATCGCCCGCAAGTCCAAGAACGCGGGAGACCTGGAGCCCCTGCATGCCCTAACCCCCTTGCTCGCCGACGGGGTGGCGCTGCTGGAGGCACCCGACAGCAAGTGCGGGGAAACATGGGCGCGCGTCGAGACCGACGACGGCTGCATTTGGTACGGCTCGGACATCTTCGCCAACCTCGAGCAACTCCCGCCGAACTTCGTGGTCCGGCTGCTGTTCAAGTGGACCAAGAGCGCGCCCGGCTATCGCCTGTTCAACTTCGCCCAGAAGTTCACCTTCAAGGACCGCAACGGTGCACTACGGGCGGTCCTCGAGGACGTCCGCGCGCACCCTCCAACGGTGATGGTCCCCGCACACGGTGCGATCCTCAGCGGGGACTCGCTGGCCGCGAAGACCGAGGCCATGCTGGTCGCGGCAACGAGCTGAGCGCCGCGCCCGTGGCCCGCGGCGGCGCCAGGGAAACGCCGACCCCACAGCGACGCTACCCGGCGCGAGGTGGGGTTGGTCACGGGCCGCACCGGCGGTTGTGGTGATCCGATCGGCGCGAGGGAACCCTTGGAAGGGGCCATGCACCACCGCGCCTCGTTCCTCGCCCTCGCTGCCGCCCTCGTCCTGCCCGCCTGTGGCAAGGATGCGAACACCACCATGTGTCTCGACGAGTTCAAGCAGTTCGAGGCTGCCGTCGCGGCCAAGGACGAAAAGGCGCGGCAGCTGGCGGGCGGCATCTATCAGAGCTGTGGGATCTCCTGCGACATCACCAAGGACGAGGAGGCCTGCGCGGCGTTCAAGCAGGTCACCGAGGTCCTGTGCGAGAAGGAAGGCAAGGAGCACTGCGAGACGCTGTGCAAGGCGGGCGAGTCCGAGAGCAACGAGCACGCCTGCGCCGCGCTGGCGAACATGAAGTAGCCATGGCCGCGGGGCGCTGGTAGGGGCAGACCCTAGCCTTCGCCGCCCGGACGCAGCAGGTGCCGAAACGTCACGT
This sequence comes from Deltaproteobacteria bacterium, assembly GCA_022601155.1. Taxonomy (GTDB): domain Bacteria; phylum Myxococcota_A; class Polyangia; order Nannocystales; family Nannocystaceae; genus Paraliomyxa. The sequence continues at coordinate 2,439 of JAHZJA010000622.1, forward strand.
CGAGCCGGCTGCCGATGAGTCGCATGATGCTGTCGACGTCGTCACCGCCCACCTCCAGCGCCCGCATCAACTCTCGACGCGTGCGGGTGAGCAGGGCCTCGCGAGCATCGGCCAGCCACCGGCCCGCGCTGGTGCGATGCACCCCATAGATGCTCCCGATCTGGTTGGTGTCGAGCCTGTCGATGAGGTTGTAGGCCAGCATGTTGCGCTGCCGCGGCGACAGCTCGCCGATCGCCGTCTGCAGTGCGCCCTCGAACGCATCGCGGTAGTGCTGCTTGAGGTAGGTCAGCTCGGGATCGTCGGCGTGGTGAAGCAACCCCTGCGCCAAGGGTCGTGCCGCAGCACTCCCGGCCGAGCGATTGAGGTCGATGGCCGTGCGCGCGACGATGACATTGAGCCAACCCAGCAGGGTCCCGCGTCCGGTGTAGTCACCGATACGAGGACGACCGCCCCCCAGGCCCACGAACAGCTTGTGCCACACCTGCTGACGAACCTCGTCGGCCGTCACCCCGTCGCGCACCATCTTGGTGGCCTTGGCGAGCACTGCCCCACCGTAGCGCCGCTCGAACACCCCCAGGGCGAGCTGGTTCCCAGTCGCGCACGCGCAGGCCAGGTGCAGGTCGGCAGCCGCGAGCGCATCCCACTGCGTCGCATCGGAGGGAATGCCGTCCAGCCTCGTCGCCAGATGGGCAACGAAGACCGCCGCGTCCACCTGGAACGCTGCTCCGGTTCGTCCTCGCTCGACCCACTGCGCCAACGCGTCGCCAAGCCCGACGGCGCTGGAGGCCTCGACCCGCAGCGCGGGGGGCAGTGCCTCGACGAAGGACCGCTCCAGGTCGGCCATCCCGCGACGCTATCACACCGGTCTCCCACCGCCCTTTTCGTGGGATCGAGCCGCTCGCGGCGCCACGTTGCTCCGTCCACTATGTGAAGATGGAGGCCGTGTTTGCTGCGGGGCAGTCCCTCGATGCCTGTCCCGACGAGACAACGCTCGCGTTGCTCGCCGAAGGGGCGCTCGCGCCCGCGCAGATCCAGGCCGTGGAAGGACACGTGGACGACTGTGCCGCGTGCCGAGAGCTGCTGGCCATGATGGGGCGCGCGGCCGATTTTCCCGTGGTCGAGCCCGCACAGCGCGAGCTGGCCCGCGGCGAAACGGTGGGACGGCACGTCGTGCTCGAGCGCGTCGGCGCGGGCGGTATGGGGGTGGTGTATGCGGCCTACGATCCCGACCTGGACCGCCGGGTCGCGCTCAAGCTGCTGCGCGACGAGGTGCTCGGCTCGGAGGACGGGGGCGAGGCACGTCAACGGATGGTCCGCGAGGCCAAGGCACTCGCGCGTACCGCCCACCCCAACGTCGTCACCGTGTATGAGGTCTCGACGTGGTGTGGCCAGGTCTACCTGTCGCTCGAGTACGTCGATGGCGTCGACCTGGCGCAATGGCTGGCCGCCGAAGACGATCCGGAGCGCATCCTCGACATGGTGATGCAGGCGGGGCGGGGCCTGGCCGCAGCCCATGCCGCGGGGTTGGTGCACCGAGACTTCAAGCCCGCCAACGTGCTCATCGGTACCGACGGCCGGGCCAGAGTTGCCGATTTTGGACTGGCCCGAAGCCATGCGGTCGAGCCCGCCCGCCCCAACGTCGGCGGCCGCATGAAGGCAGCGCTCGTGCACCTCACCGACCCGGGACAGATGATGGGGACCCCGGCGTACATGGCCCCCGAGCAACGGGAGGGTGGGCTCGTCGATCACCGGGCCGACCAATTTTCCTATTGCGTGACCCTGTACGAAGCCCTGTGCGGATGGCGGCCGTTCGCGAGCGATGGGTGGGGCCCCGATGGCCTGCTCCCGCTCGGAGAACCTCGTGCGCCGCCGCGAACCCGCGTCCCGCCGCGACTTTGGCGGATCATCAAGCGCGGCCTGGACCCGCGACCGGAGCTGCGGTTCGCCTCGATGGATGCTCTGCTGGCCGAGCTGCGGCCGCCTGCGGTGCGCCGCATGGGCCTGCCGCTGGCGCTGGTCGCCGCTTGCTTGGTGGGGCTCGCCGCGTGGTTGACCCTGCGCCCCACCGGGCCCACGGAGGCTCAGCTCGCCGCCGTC
>JAHZJA010000623.1 GCA_022601155.1 Deltaproteobacteria bacterium
CGGCTGCGGAGTCGGGTGGCACCCAGCTACACCTGACCGCTGCCCAGCTCGGCGCGATCGCGGCTGCGGCCGCTCATGCGGCGGCAGTGCGATCGACCCAACCTCGGGCGACTCAGGTCGCAGCCGCGATCGCGGCCAATGTCTTGCCACCCATTGCGCCGATCACTAGCCTCCACGGCGGTGTGCTCGTCGCCGGACGTGTCCGCGGCACCCCGATGCAGGAGTCCCTCCGCACCGGCCCGGCGCCGCACGCCAACCTCGCGGCGGCGTTGAACGCCGCCCACGCTGCAGCCACCACCGGGCAGGTTGCGGGTTGTCAGAACCTGCTCGATCCGCTGGGGGATCTGATCGCTGCAGCGCACAGCAGAGTCTCCTCGGACCTCACCAACGTGGTCAGCCATGTCACCCGCAATGGCACGATACACATGCGGGCGGGGCGAGCGACCCAGCGAGTCTACGACGCTACCGTGGATGCCACCTTGGTAGGGCCGACGACCACGGCGTTGTCGACCAACGCTTCCACCGCCAATATTCGGACTGCGCTGGCCAGCCCAGCCCACCCGACGCGGGCCGAGCTGGGGCAGGCAGCATCGATCTCGTCGTATCAAAGGATCCGGCTGGCCATGGGGCTTTCGGGGCAGTCGGCCTACGCCCCGAGCGAGGTTGCCTGGTTGCTCAACGGGGTACTCGCGGCCCAGTCCGCGGGGCTATCGACGACACTGATGTGCATGATGGCGGCCGGTACGGCGATGACGCCCAGCATTCCGATCAACCCCGGGCAAGCCGCGCTTCCTGCTCTGGCCGGCCCCGTACTGGCAGATATTCGGGACAGCATCAAACCGGCGATGGTCGCAGCCTACGTGGGGGCCACGACGGTCGGGGCTCACTTCGCCGATGTCGCAAAGATCGCAGTCTTGGCGTCCAGGGCGGCGGTCAGCTGTGCCGCCGGCCTACCGCAGCCGGGCTGCCACCGACATCCTCGGCAGTGCGGCGCCGATGTTTGCTCTTTGGTCCTCAACTACAGCCAGTAGCCGTGCCGCGAGAGCCTTGGTGGCAAGGCGGCGACGCTGGGCGTCAGTGAGAAGGAGTCGGCATCCTGCGTGGTATCCCCAGCCAAGTGGTCATGCCGTGGGGAAGCTGGACGAGCGAGGCGATGCTCGCCCGCCGTGCACACTTTGCGCCGCGAGAAGTGGAGTCGTTCATCCGTCACATTGCCCCGACGGGTGCTCCATTGGCGTGGGCGTTGACGTGGTCGCGGACGGAATGTCGGCGACGAGGAGCCCGGGCGTCGATGTGACGCGTAGCTGCCTCAAACCCTCGCGGATGGAAAGTCGCCAGCACGAGGGCACCGGTTGGGCGTCGCGGCGGAGCCCTGATGGGTTTCGCCGGGCGCGCCTGGCCTGGTTGCACGGCGCGGGGCTGGGCGAGTGCCGGGACGCTCGGCTCTTGCCTGGTGACGAGGCACCGGTCTCCTTCGCGCGCGCCGGCGAAATCGACGAGAAATCTCCGCGGGGGTGAATGGATTGCACCGCAGTCGCCCACTTCCGTTCCGAGCGTGAGGGGCCCGGCCAGGAGGCGACGGGGCCTGCCCGCTTCACCCCCCGACTCTCACTCCTTCTCGTCGCGGCCCTGATCGGCCGCGGCCGCCGACGCTCATCATGTTCACACGCAATCCCGTCACTTCCCTGCTCGCTCCCCTCACCGCCGCCGGCCTCCTCACCGCCTGTGCCATCGAGCCCGAGCTCTCTGATTTCACCGAAGTCACCGACGAGGATGAGGCTCCGAGCCGCGTCGAGGCCAGCGATGCCCTCGGGACCCCGCGCGGTCCCCTCGCCGCCACGACCGTCCTCGACGCCTCCCAGGACACCTTCATCCGCTCCGGCAACCCCAACGGCGCCTCCGGGGATCTCGACGTCCTGGTGCTCCGCCGCAACGGTGAGCAGCGCGTGCTCGTGCAGTTCGACGCCACCCAGGTCGACGACGCCATCGGCGACGAGACCCTGGTCTCGGCCACCCTGGTGCTGCCCGTGAGCGTCGCCGCGACCAACTGGACCCCCGAGGGGGGGACATCGACGCGCATCGCATGACGACCGCCTGGACCGAGAGCGCGACGTGGCGGTGCCCGGACGACACCGATCTCACCAACGACCAGGCCGATTGCCCGCAGCAGTGGAACCCCGCCGCGAGCCCGGTGCCCCCCTACGAGCCCGTGCCGACCGCGACCCACACCGTCAACGGGGGCGACGCCGACCCGATCGAGCTCGACGTCACCGCCGACGTGCTGGCCGGGGCCGACCTGGGCTGGGTGATCCGCAAGACCGACCCCACCGCGCCGGGTCGCATTCGGCTCGGCTCCTCCGAGTCGGGCGATGGCCCGCAGCTGATCCTCGACACCGTCGTGGACGACTGCCCCGCCGATCCCGACAAGACCGAGCCGGGCCTGTGCGGCTGCGGCGTGCCCGATGACCTGACCGGCTGCGTACTCGAGTGCCCGGTCTACACCGACGTCCTCGTGTACATGAACGGCATCGTCGCATCCCAGGGCGTCTCCGACTGCTACCCCGATCTCACGATGACCTGCGACGGCGACACCATTCGCGTCAGCGGGGTGAGCGACAACGATCCCGCGCCGTTCATCGCCGAGCTGGGTCGGCCCTCGCTGTCGGCGTACTCCACCCCCGAAGGCAGCTACGGCCAGTGCGACGGCACCGGCGCAGCCTTCGTGGGATTCGCCGCCGCCGGCATCGACGTGGTCTACGCCTGCCAGCAGTACTTCGACGAGGGCTGCGCCCAGCTCCCCGCGAGCGCCCCGTGACGTGAGATACGCTGGCGGCCGTGGGCCTGCGACCGCTGGAGAAGACGTGGGCATAGCCCGGTTCCGGGCGGTCTCCATCATGCCTACCGGAGGACAGCCTGAGCACCGGCGAGGCAAGTAGCCAGCACGCCGTAGCAGGGAGCAGGCTCGTGGCTCAGCGCTCGTGGGTTGCTAACCAGTGCTCCACTTCGGTCGCGGTCGCGCGCTCCTGCGCACCCACAGCGGGACCGAGGGCGGTCAATGCCTGCTCGGCCAGGCCTCGGGCCCGGCGTCGTTGACCACGGATTGGCCACAAGCTGCGGGCCAGCACCCACTGAGCGCGGGCGAGCGTGAGGGACGGAACTTCGTGCGAGCGGCCGATCCGAAGCGCACGCTCGGCATGAGCGCGGGCTGGCGCGAGCTGGTGTCGGCCCAGGGCATTTGTTGCCAGCGCCAGCAAGGGCTCGAGCACATCGGGGTGGTCCGATCCCGCTCCTTGCTCCCGGGTCTCGAGCGCTCGCCGGTAGAAGCTCTCCGCACGCTCGTGGTCTCCTCGTTCGTGGAGCACTTGGCCCACGGCGACTAGGCTCGTGGCCAATGCGGCATGGTCGTCGCCCAGGACTCGCTCGATGATGTCCAGTGAGCGTAGGTGGGACGCGAGTGCACCGTCGTAGTCCCCCTGCGCGAGCAGGGCTTTGCCCAGCCGCGCCAAGGCATGGGCCACATACGGGTGACTGGTACCCAGCGCGGCCTCCATGGCCTCGAGGGAGCGTCGGTAGTGCACCTCGGCACGTCGATACTCCTGTCGGTGGGCCAGCGCGTCGCCCACGTTCACCTTCATCATGGCGAGATCGGGGTGTCCCGGATCGAGGACCTCCTCCATGATCTCCAGTGAGCGCTCGAAGTGGACCTGGGCCGACTCGTGGTGCCCCTGGTGCAGCAGAACACTACCCAGGTTTTGGAGGCTCATGCCCACGAGCGGATGGTCGGAGCCCAGGGCGGCACGGCGGATCTCCAGCGCGTGCCGGTGGTAGGCCTCGGCCTGTGCGTGGTCATCTCGGCATGACGAAGTGTTGCCGAGGTTTTGGAGGCTCATCGCGACGTCGACGTGCTTCGGGCCCAGGGCGGTCCGACGGATCTCCAGCGCCTTCATCAGATGATCCTGCGCTTGTTCGCACCGCCCCTGGCGAAACAGGGCGTTCCCCAGTCCCTCGAGACTGGAGCTCAACTGGGGATGGGCGGCACCCAGCGTGCTCTCGACGATCTCGCTCGAGCGCTCGAAGTACGCCTCGGCTCGACCGTACTCGCCTTGGCGATGGAAGACGATCCCCAGGCTGTCGAGGTTCTTGGCGATCTCCGGGTGCCCGGGGTCGAGCACCTCCTGGCGTAGCTCCAAGGACTGGGTGAGGTACTCCGCGGCTTGGCTAAACTCGCCACGACGGGTGAAGATCCGGCCGATGGTGGAGAGGCTGGCGGCCCGCTCGACTGGGTCGTCGTTTCGCCGCGCCACCGCTAGAGCAGTTTCTCCCCACTCGAGTCCGCGCTCCAACTGCTGCTGCTGAACCCCGACCACGAAGGCCAGCAGGCGCGTGGCGTCGAGTTCGACGTCGTCCAGTTCGTGCTCCAGCGCCAGCGTGTACGCCTTCCTCAGCTCTTGCTCGGCGTCGTCGTAGCGACCGCTACGCTCCAGCGCGGCACCGAGGAATCGGTGAGTCTCGGCGACCAGCGGGGTATATTCGAGCGCCTGCGCTCGCCCCACGAGTCGTTGTGCCTGCCCAAGAGCGGGCTGGATCTGGCCCGCTCGCAGTTGCGCCTGGGCGTTTGCGAGCTCGGTCCGTAGCACTTCCAAGCGCGGCGCGAGCTCGGGATCGTCGGGAGGTGGGGCGGCGGCCCTCAATGCTTCCA
>JAHZJA010000624.1 GCA_022601155.1 Deltaproteobacteria bacterium
ATCCCCCTGCCCGTCCTCGTCGATGGCCTCCAGCGCCCGCGCAAACGAAGACATGCTCTGGAAGCGATCGCGGGGGCGCTTGGCCAGTGCCTTGAGCACCACCAGCTCCACCCCGCGTGGCACGCTGGGCTCGATGCTTCGCAGAGGTACGGGGGGCTCGTTGGCGTGCCGCGAGATCACCAGGAACGGCACATCTCCCTCGAACGGCAACAAGCTGGTGAGCATCCGATACGCCACCACCCCCAGCGAGTACAGGTCGGAGCGGGCGTCGGCCACATCGCCAAATGCCAGCTCGGGCGCCATATAGGTGGGCGTACCAAACACCCGACTGCTGGCCGTGGCATTGCTCGGCGCAGGCTCGGTCATGTTGATCCGCGTCGCCCGTGCGATCCCGAAGTCGAGCACCTTCACCAGAGGACCATCGGCCGGGTCGTCGACGATGAACACATTCGCCGGCTTCACATCGCGATGGATCACACCCGAGGAGTGGGCAGCTCCGAGCGCGGCGGCCATCTGCAACAACAGCCCGCGAGCCTCGGACCACGGCAATGGTGCCCGCTCGTGAATCACATGGTGGAGGTCTTGCCCCTCCAGCAGATCCATCACGATGTAGACGACACTGTCGTCATGACCAAAGTCGTGGATGTCCACGACGTTCTTGTGGCCGATGAGCGAAGCGGCCTGGGCCTCGCGAAGGAATCTCCGGCGAAAGCTCTCCTTGTAGGCGAACTCGCGGTTGAGCACCTTGACGGCCACCGACTTGGCGATCCGAATGTGCTCGGCGGCGTAGACCGAGCCCATTCCTCCCATGCCCAATCGCTGCTGCAATCGGTATCGATCGTCCAGGACGATCCCCGTGAGGTCTGGTTCCTCCGTCGTCATCCGCGGGCCACGACGCCCGTCTCGAGTCGCTCAGAAGCGGGCGCGCAGCAGTATAGCCCGGGGTGACACTGCAAATGTGAGCCTGTCCCGCACGGGGCCCCTCGCCTCGCTCGGCTCGCCGCTGCTCCCCCGCTTGTTGCGACGTTGAACCAGTCGAACGATGCCCCATGTGAGCGCAGCCGCACCAACTCCAGCGACGACGGCACCCGAGATCATCCAGGTCTGGCCACGACGACGGTGCTCGTCGAGATATGTGCTGTCTTGGGCGATGGGATTGTCGGGATCCCGATTGGCCGACTCGATCTGTCGACGTGCGCGGGGCAGCACCTGGGTGCCCCCGATCAACACACCCACACCGCCTACCATCACCACGCCGCCGGCCGTGGCCAGAGCCACCCCGAGGGGATCGCGAGAGCTGCGCGGTTCATCGACGGGATCGGCCGACCCCCCGGGCTCTAGCGGATCGGTGGGGTCGGGCGGCGCGGGCTCGACCAGCAGCGGCAGCGGCTCGGGGCAAGCGACCGGCTCGACCTGCTCGACTGCCGCCTGCTCCTCGAGCTCCAGCAAGTGCTCGAGCCATGCGAGGTTGGCCCGCGTCTCGGCGGCTGCTTGGCGTTGTCCCGCGCGCTCGAGCACCTCGACGTGCTCGCCCAGCAGCGCCTGTCCCTCGCGCAACGGGCCTTGATCGCGCGCGTCGTGCCAGGCCTCGCGGTATGCGTCATAGGCCAGCGCAATGGCTCTTTGGCCCACGGGACCGCGTTGCTGGGCTTCGGTCATCCCACGGTAGCCCGCCGCAAAACTCTGTGCGGCGGCGTGGTGCTGCCGTTGCTCGAGCTGACGGGTGGCCTCCCCCAAGTGCGCGTCGACGTCCCCGCCCGGGGCCGCCGAAGCCACCGTAGGTCCACACAACCAACCTGCCAGCACCAGTGCAGAGATGACGGGCAACGCTGTGCGGCAACGACTGGACGAGGACCCACGCACCGCGGCCACGATAGCGAGCCGACACGCCCGCTCACAACCGGGCCGATCGCGCCGAATCACGACCAAATTCGCGCCCCCCGACCTCACAAAGGCGCCTGTGGCGCTCTTCAACCGACCCCAAACCCGGGTACCATGCCGGCCCCGCCGTGCAGACCAAGACGATCGAGGTCCCCATCGGGCAGGTCATTCACCGCCGCCTTGGTCGGGTGAAGCTGCGAGTCCGTACCGGTCCAGACCGGGGGCGAGAGATCGACGTACGTCAGTCGACGGTCACAGGCGGTCGCAGCGGGGTCAACGATTTGGTTCTCAGCGACGGTTCGGTGAGCACGACCCATTTCGAGTTGGTGTTGCGGGAGAGCGGTGTGCTCCTGCGCGATCGTGGCAGTACCAATGGCACCTGGATCGGGGACGTCCGCATCGAGTCGGCCTGGATCGACGTCGGCACCGTGTTTTCCCCAGGGCAGAGGATCGAGATCGAGCTGGTCACCGCCGACGAGGTGGAAGTACCGATCTCGCCCCACAACCGGTTCGAAGAGCTCGTGGGAGGCAGCCCCGCCATGCGGGAGGTCTTCACGATCCTCGAGCAGTCGGCCCATGCCTCGCTCGATGTGTTGCTGCACGGCGAGACCGGAACCGGCAAGGAGTTGGCCGCCCGTGCCATCCATGCTCGCTCGCCGCGGGTGCGCGCGCCCTTCGTGGTGCTCGACTGTGCGGCGCTTCCCCGCGAGCTCGCCGAGGCCACCATCCTCGGCTACAAGAAGGGCGCGTTCACGGGGGCCATCGAGGACAGCCCGGGCTGCTTCGAGGAGGCCCACGGCGGCACCCTGTTCATGGACGAAATCGGCGAGCTCCCGCTGGAGCTGCAGCCCAAGCTCCTGCGTGTGCTCGATCGCCGCGAGGTGCAGCGCATCGGAGAGGTCAAGACACGCGCGGTGGATGTCCGCCTCGTCGCCGCCACCCACCGCGACCTGCGGCAGATGGTGGCCGAGGGCAAGTTCCGCAGCGACCTCTACTATCGGCTCGCCGAGCTCACCATCACCCTGCCTGCGCTTCGGGAGCGCGGCGACGACGTGGTGATGCTCGCCGACACGTTCCTCGAGCAGTTCAGCAAGTCGCGCGGCCTCCGGCTGTCGTTCTCGGACGAGGCCAAGACCGCCCTGCGTGCTCAGAACTGGGCCGGCAACGTCCGCGAGCTGAAGAAGGTGATCAAGCGCGCCGCGATGCTGTGCCACGGACCCCAGATTCGGGCCGAGGATCTGACCCTCGGGCTGCTGCGGGGTCCCGCGGCCAACGACGCCCTCGAAGAGCTGTACAGCCTGCCCCTGGAGCAGGCCCGCATGGCGTTCGAGCGCGAGTACTTCACCCGCCTGCTCAAGGAGACCCGCGACAACGTCAGCGAAGCCGCTCGACGCACCGGGTATACGCGCCAGGGGTTGAGGGACTTGCTCAAGCGGATCGGCGTGGTGCGATAGCCCGCGCTGACCGTGACGCCGCCCTCCTGTGCGCGACGGTCGAGCACCTGCAGGACCTCAGCACGCGCTCTGCCGATCGATCCGGCTGAGCGAGACATCTGAGCCGAGCGACACGCTCGAAGTGGAGGCCGACACGGCGCCGGCCTCCGTCGCGCCACGGACCCACCGCCACTTGCGCTCAGTGTCCGCCGACCGGTCGCCCGCTCACCGTCAGGCCGGTGGGCGCCGCGACACGCTCGATGGCGTGCAGCGTCGCTTCGTCGAGACCCGGCGCGGGCAGAGCATGGCCCGGCGTGGGGACCGAAGCCATCGCGCACCCCTGATCGCAGGCGGTCTGATGGACGGTCTCCAGCGCTTGCATGCGGGAGGGCAGGAACACGTCGATCAGCGCTGGCGAGATCGCGAAGCACTCGCTGCCATCGCCGCACGGCTCGGTGATCTGCTCCTCCACGTGGACGAAGCTCAGTGAGCTCGGTGCCGTCACCCCACCGCCCAGCTCCAGGAAATTTGCGTGCTCGTGGCAGCCGATGCACGAGCCCGCAAACTGGGCACGGCGCGCGACGTCGAACGCATCGAGGCCCGAGCCTGGTGCCACCGCAGCGATCTCGGCGTTGATGGCAGCCGCAAAGTTCCCACTGCCCTCGGACAGGTGCACGTCGTAGAAGTCCTCGAACTCGACGCTCTCGCTGCTGCGACACGACTGCGGCAGCGACCAGCCCATGGTGGCCACGTCGTTGCCGAGCAGACCGGGCAAGGCATCGAGCATCGCGGACCGACAACTCGCGGCGTCTTGCCCCCCGAGGGTGTCGTTCCACAGCGTGTCGTGCACGCTGGCCGACACGGGCACGGGCTCGGGGCTCACCACCATGTTGCCTCCGGCATCGAGCGGGACGAACTTGTACTCGCGAAGCGTCCACGGGCCCGTCACGAAGTTGTTGGTCCGCACCTGGCCCGTGCCAAAGGTCAGGTTGTCGGCAGACATGAACGGCCCGAAGCCAGCCCCCGAGAGCGTGGGATCGCCATCGATGAACGCCGCCCGCAGCCGGGCCGTACGCTCGGCGGGGTCGTCGATTGCATCGAGATCGGCCCAAAACTGGGTGATCGGCCCGCACGCTGCGACCCCGCAGCCCGGCGAGGGGTTGGGGATCTGCGCCTCGAGGATGATGAAGGCCCGCCCCACCATCATGGGATTGGCGAAGATGATCCGCTGCTCGCCGCAGTGGCTACCGTCGGCGGGGGCCAGATCGATCCGGTTGACGAACGCGGTCGCAAACCACCCGTCGAGCGCTTGGTCGAACGCGGCAAAGGCCCCCTCGGAGCGGGGACACAGCAGCGGGAACCCATTGAGGGACGGCTGCTGACCGATCAGCTCGTCGTCACAGTGATGCCCGTTGAACTCGCCCTGCTGACTGTGACGATAGGTATCGAACAGACGGTCGTGGGTTCCCAGCGGATCGGGGTGCAGTCCCGCGTTGGTGGCGACCGCGGCAAACACCTCACTGAGCCCGAAGTCCGACAGCACCGAAGGGCGCGTCTCGATCAGGGAGCGACGCGGATCCAAGGCACCCAGCGGCTCGCAGACGGCCCCGGTCTCCGAGCCACCACCCGACGAGTCACCGCGGGTCGTCTCACCGCTGGTCGTCTCACCCTGGGTCGTCTCGCCGGCCGTCGCATCGTTCGAGCCGCTGTCGGCTGTTCCCGCGCTGGTCTGCATGGTTCCCGCCGTGGACGTGCCGTCGGTGCCCTGCCCCCCGGTCGTCGCATCGTCATCACCACCACCGGTCGAGCTATCGCCTCCCCCATCACAGCCGGGCAACAACAATGCAGCGAGTAACGGCAAACGAATCCTCATCGACATACGACTCTCCCCATTCCCGCCCGCGCGCAGCCCCAAACTGGGCGGCCACGCCGGCGAACCATCCACGGTGTCCACGTGCTTCCAGCGGTCCCTTGCCGCGACCGCCGAAGGGATTACACCCGCCTACGACCGGGCGAACGCGCGGTGCTGCGCCCAACGAAAGACGCCCCCGCCCGACTCGACCAACAACCCGTCCCTTGGTTGCTGATGTTCATCGCCGAGCGGGGGCCCAAACGTCATCGTGTTCATGGGACACTTGCCGCGACACGTCGGCCGATTACACCCGGCCGAGTCGCTCCGATTGCGGAGTTCCCGCGACACCGAATCGCGATCTGAACCAAGCGTAATGATCGCCGCACTCGCGGTAACTCCCCTGCGCAAGCCCGAATGCCGCGCTCACACCCACCGCATCTTCGTGCTGTCGAGACCCTGCCGCCCCCTCCGGCCGTGGGCGAGCTCGAGGCGCGTGCCCGCACGGGCGACGTCGATGCGTGGTCTGCGTTGTACGCGCAGCACTACTCGACCGTGTTCCGCCAGATCCGATACCTGTGCGGAGATCGCGTGCTCGCGGAGGAGCTGGCGCAGGAGACCTTCGCTCAGGCGATGACCGCCTGCCGCCGCTACGACGGTCGCCGGGCGTTCGCGGGGTGGATGTATGGCATCGCCCTCAACGTGGTGCGCAAGCACTGGCGAAAGCACCGCAATCGCAGCCGGGCGATGGAGCGCTACGAGCATCTCGATATCGGGAGAGCGCGGGTCGAGGACCCAGACGGCAGCCACCTTCGTCGCGAGCGAAGCCGCGTGCTGTACGACGTGCTCGACGAGCTGCCGCCGCGCTGGCGCGAGGCCTTCATCCTTCGCGAGATCCAGGGGCTGAGCACGGCCGAGGCCGCCGAGCGCCTGGGTATCTCCAACGCCAACGTCGCCGTCCGAGTCACGCGAGCGCGCAGCCGCATCCGCGACGAGCTGTCCCGTCGTGGGTGGCTCGAGGAAAACGGTGCGCCCGCATGAGCCCCCGCGACATGGAG
>JAHZJA010000625.1 GCA_022601155.1 Deltaproteobacteria bacterium
ACAACGCGGGGCAGTACGGTTACGGCTACCTCAACCGATCGCGCCAATACCCAGGCCGACGGCTGGAGTGCTGGAACGCCAGCACGGTCGGCACCTCGTCGATCGTCGCCATCAAGATCGCGTAGCGCTTGAACCGACGCAGACGGTAGCGGCGAATGATGTTGCCCCCTGGCGTCTTGCCGACCGGGCTTCCAACGCCAGGCATCTCCAGCGCGGACGCCACTCGCTCTCGAAACTCAGCGACGAGTTCCAGGCCGAGACCCCTGCGCTGCTCCTCGTACCAGGTCGATGCCCCGTCGAGATCGGCGACGGCCTCATCGAGAATCTCGTACGGACTCACCCCGCGTGAATGCCTCGGAGCTTGGCTTCGAGCGAGGCGAGGGCAGTCTGGCCGTCGCGTGCTCTCACTTCGCCCCGTTCCAGGCGGCCGGCTCGCTGGCGGGCTTCGTCCAGCCACGCGACTTCGATCTCGTCGGCCGTCTCCATGGGCAGCGCGTCGAGCAGGGCCTCCGCGACTCGACGGCGCTCGTCATCGGGGAGCGCCAGAGCATCATCGAGCACCTTCTTCGCCGCGGAGGTCACGTGATCAGTCTACGTACAGCGAGCGCCGCGTTCCACCCGAACGTGTTGATGGCGACCTCGTTTGGGGGGCCGCCCGGATGCCCCAACTGCCGGGCATGGGGTAGGAGGTCACCGTCGTCGGCGCCGCTGTCTGAGGCCATGGCAACAAGGGCAGCAAATCCGCCGAGGACGGGCGCTGCTCAGGAGGCGGGAACGAGGACTTGGGCCGCCCGGTGCCATCACGATGCCCCCACTCAGCGGCACACCGCGGCACCTCCCGGTCCCCAACGGCACGACGAGCGACAGTTTCTCCCCACGATCTCGGCCACCTAAGCGCCAACACTGCGCAACCATTGAGGTTGTGATCCGCAGCCAAAAACCGGGTTCAAGACCCATCGCTCGCCCCGCCTAAACGGCCTCGTAGGACAGTCTACGGGGCCGAATTCGTTTCCGGGCTCCAGGCGGTGCCCCTATGGTGCCTCTGCGGATCTAGCGCACGGACAGCATCGCGTTTCACGCCCGGGGAGAGGTGAGCGTATCGCATGGTCATCTCGATTGTTGCGTGGCCGAGCAGCTCCTGGACGGCCTTGAGCGGGACCCCGCGCATCACGAGGTGCGACGCGAACGTGTGCCGCAGATCGTGCCAGCCCAGCGATGGGATCCCGGCCTTTCGCCACGCGCGTCGTAGGGGGTAGCGGCACGCGTGAGGGTCGAGCAGGGAGCCGTCCTCGCGGCAGAACACGTAGTCGCCTCGGAGGTGACGGTGCTGCTGCAGAGTGGTGGTCGCCGTGTCGTTGAGGGGCACGTCGCGGGTGCAGCCGTTCTTCGGCGTGCCGATCCCCCCGCATGACAGGCCCTGGAGGACTCGCAGGCGGCCGGCCATTAGATCGACTGCTGACCACGGGAGCGCGAGCAGCTCGCCCAGACGCAAGCCCGTATTGAGAGCGAGCACGATCATTGCGCACCAGTCGCCCCCGTGCCCCGCATGCACACTCTCGGGCGAGGACGTCCACGCCTCACTCGACTCGTACTACGAGCTGTACGCGGTCGATGATGTCGTCGTGACGGTCTTCGATGGCACCCAGCACAAGCGCTTCGACTTCGGGCTCGTGCCGCTGAGCCCCACGGAAGTGACGGTCTTGCGGCTCCCACCCGGAGAGGTCCCGGACACCATCGTCTCGGCTACGATCGGGGTGATGTTCGCGGGCCACGACTGGCCGGTCGACAACGAGCTGCTGCGCGAGTGAAGCTCAGGGGTCGGCCCCAACGCAGACGGCGTCGAGACGCCGTCTGCGTTCCTCCTCGTAAACAGCCGAGGCCGAGTAGTACCGGGCGGACTACGCCCCCGTGATTCTCAGACTCGCCGCGGTCGTGTCGGCCCCGAGAACGAACCTCGAGCCACGTCGCCCCTCGTGGGGGTACACTGGCGGCGCCGTCAATGGTCGTCCGCGCTCCAGTCTTCGCGTACATCCTGTGGCTGGCGATCGTGCTGTCACCGCAGCTCATCACGTTGCTCGTGTATATGCTCGGGCTCCACCCGCTGGTCATCGGGCTCGCATTCTTCGTGGCAACGTTTGGATCGAACTTCATCTATCTCTCGCTGATACGCCACACGAGACGGCGCGTCCTGCAGTCGATGTACCGGCAAGCAGCGCGTCGACAGAGTAAGCCCTTCGTCTTGATCTCTCGCTCGTACGATCAGTCAAAGGCCTTTCGGACGGCAACGGCCGCCCCACACCCCAGCTTGCCGGCAGTCGACCTGACGTTGCTCGAAACCCTGATCTACGATCTCAGTCATCAACATCCAATCGTGGTCCTTGGCGACAAGGACATCGAGCAGTCCGACCCAGGGGGACGTGCGCTGTACATGTGCAGTTGGCCGACCGAGTCCAGCCGCCCACCGAGGATCGTCTTCGACGCGGCCAGCGGCGAATCAGTCGTCAGCTCGACCGTCTGCTGGGAGCAAGTCTTCGTAAACTTGGCCGAGGTCGCCCAGCACGTCGTACTGATCCCCGCCTCCACCGAAGGTCTGCTGCGGGAGGTCGCGCTGCTACGACAGCATCGGCTGGGATCGAAGACGGTCGTGTTCATGTGGCCGCACAGGGGCGCTCACCCAAATCACGCGATCTGCGAGAGTGCAACCACCTGGGCGGCACTCCAGAAGCAGCTTCAAGCCGCCGGCCTTTCGCTCCCGACTCATCGGCGCGGAGGCGCGATGATCTCCCTGGACGACGACCTGGAGGTCCGTAACATCCATGAGCCATTGCCCAAACGAGATTTCTTGGATGCCGTCGGCCCGCAGAAAGCGGTTGGTAAGCCACTTTGCGACGTGGCGGCGATGATCGAACGCTACGAGCTTGCCAGCAATGCGGAGCGATACGCTCCCATGTGGGGGTACTCGATCTCGGAATAGCGCGGTCGGTCGAGCCGAACGTACGTGACTCCACCGGGTTGAGAGGGGCTCGCGTTGGCCAGCTCGGGGACCCGAGACGAGGGGTCGGGAGCGGTCTCTCGGCGCCGTTTCGATCGTGGCCGACCCGCTCAGGGGACGAGAACCCGCAGCCGCCACCAGGGAGCCGCGGGGTCTTCGTCCCGCAGGACACGCTGCACCCGATGCAGCGCGTCCACCAGGTCGGGCGGTGTGGTCCCGGCCGTTTCGCGGGCCAGCGCCTCGGTCACGCGCCCGGCGAATGCATCGCGAATGCGACCGTCGGTGACGACGACCTGGGCCGATCCCGCCAGCACGAAGGCCCGACCGAGGTTGATCCCTCCGGCCCACGCTCCGTCGCTGAGGGTAGGAAAGAGCCGACAGGCAGGTTCCGCAACACTCGATATCGGCGAAAAACCTGTCGACCCCTCAAGGGGTTCACTCGTGGGTCTTGGGAGGAATTGGAGAACCTACCGACCCGGGGGGACCCGTCGCACTAGGTCTCGACCGACGCAATGCGGGCGATGGCGTCCGCGAGCGCGTCGTACTGATCCTCTTGCAGGAAGTGTCTGGCGGGTACTTTCGTCGCCGTGGTGGAGGTGAGCCGCTCGGCGACCCTTCCGTAGCGCGCGTAGGGTAGCGCGGGGTCCTTGTCGCCCCAGACGACCTGCGTGGGATAGCGGTCTGACGAGACGATTCCTCGATACAGGGTGGACTTGTCGGCGGTCAGCTCGAACGACTTCATGATCTTCAGGAACGCCCGCGCGTTGTCGTCGCCGAACATCAGGTCCAGGTATGCGTTCAGCTCCTCGCTCGAGATCTTCGACCCGTCCTCGATGCCATGCGCACGCATCAGCATGCGGAACACCGGACGGAACTTCATCTGCGTGATCCACATGCGGTCGACGACCGGCAGCGCGAGCGGAGCCATCGGCCACGGCCGCTCGAAATCGTCGACTTCGATCACGGTGTTGAGGATGGTCAGCGACGCGATCCGCTCGGGAACCCGAGCCGCCATCTCGAAGCCCACCGGGCCCCCCAGGTCATGCACGACCAAGTGGAACCTCTGGAGGCCCAGCGCTTGCACCGACGCCGCGACGAAGCGCCCGAGCCCCGTCCACGAGTAGTCGAAGTCCTCGGGCCGATCGGCGAGCCCGAACCCCGGGAGGTCGATGGCGATCCCCCGCAGGCCACGTCGAGCGAGCGCGGGGGTGACTTTCCGGTACAGAAACGACGACGCGGGAGCGCCGTGCATCAGGAGGACCGGGTCGCCCTCGCCTTCGTCCAAGCGGAAGCTTCGGGTCCCGTCGGCCTCGAAGAACGAGCCGGACGCACGATGGGCATCAACGATGGTGCTCATGGATTTCCCTTGCCGACGAACGAGGCTCAGCGCTCAGAGCAGTCCTTCTCGTACCAACCAGTCGTAGTTGTCCTTCATGGCGACCGCCATCGGCTGGGTGGCGTAGCCGAGCTCTCGAATCGCCTTGTCGCTTCGAAAATCGACGCCGCGCGTGCTGGTGATCTCCGCGACCTCGGGGGTGATGTCAGGCTCCTTCCCCGTCACCGCCGCCACGATCACGGACAGTCGACCCATGAGCTTGAGCAAGAGCGGTGGCGCCCTTCGAGGAACCTTGGAGATGCCGGACACCTCGGCGATCGTCCCGACCAAGTCGACCCACTCGACGGGATCGTTGGCCATGATGTAGCGCTCGCCGCTCCTTCCGCGCTCGACCGCGGCGAGATGGGCACGGACCACGTCGTGGACGTGGGCAATGGTGATGGTCCCCGGTAATGCGGCCGGCAGCGCGCCATCCCTGAGGAGAAAGAAGATCTTGCCGAAGGTCTTGGTGTCGTAGGGACCGGCCACCCCCCCGGGGTTGATGACGACCACCTTCATTCCTCGGTCGACGCCCTGGAGCGCCTCGAGCTCGCCGAGGTATTTCGAGCGCTCGTAGTTGACCGACGATTGTTCACCCGGGGACGGCGTGTCCTCGGTGACGACGCCGCGAACGCGACCCCACGCAGAAACGCTGGAGGTGTGGATGAAGGTCTTCACCCCCTTGTCCGCGGCGACGTCGACCATGTTTTGCGTGCCGTCGATGTTGATCGCGTCTTGCCGAGCGTTTTGCTTCGACCAGAAGCTGGTGTCACCGGCGACGTGGAACACCACGTCGGTGCCGTCTGGAACCGCGGTTCGCAGCGACGCGTGATCGGTCACCGAGCCCTCCACGAGCGCGATCGGGAAGCGCTTCATGTAGGTGGTGTCCGAGGTGGATCGGTGCAGCGCTGTGACCGCCCAGCCCTCTTCCACGAGCAGCTCGATGAGGTTGATGCCGACGAACCCCGTTCCGCCGGTTACGAATGCGGTTTGTGCCATGCCGTTCCCTCTCGATATTTTTTAATCTTAGATTAAAAAATATCGAGAGGGAACGGCGCTTGCCGCGTACAGCCCTCGCTCCGCAGCACTCCATCCGAGCTTCACGGACGCGGGCGCGGCGCTCATTGGGGCGGTTCGTAGAGCGCTGCGAGCCGCTCGAGCAGTCCGCTGCGCAGCGGTTCCCGTGCGTCCAAGAGCAGTCCGGCGTAGCCGCAGCGCAAGCTCCAGCGACGGTAGTCCTCGAGCGAGATGAGCCCGACCGACCAGTCCCGGAGCGCACCGCGGACGCCCTGGAAGATGTGCATGCCGAGCGCGCTGGGGGAAAACCGCCCTTCGAGCATCCCCGCGTCGGCCACCGCCCGACAACAGCGCGTGGGGATCTCCGCACCACCCTGCACGAACATCGACTGGGGAGACCAGAACAGCTCCTGGTTGTCCGCGAAGGTCACCGCCACGAACGCGCTTCGGTAGAAATCGGGCTGCTCCGCGAAGAGATCGGCTGACACGGCGATCCCGGAGTCGATGAACGTGAAGGGGTCGTCAGGATCGAACGTATCCGGGGTAAAGCTCCGCTGCCCAATCACGCGCATCGTCTGCGCCGCGAGCTCGAAGAGGATCTTTTCCTTGTTGCCGATCAGGTTGTACAGCGTCGGCAGGGTCACATCCGCCTCCTTCGCCAGCGCGCGGACGTTGAGGGCCCGGTAGCCCCCCTTTGCCAGCATGCGGCGTGCTGCGTCGAGGATGCTCTGCCGGCGGCGCTCCTTGCTGCTTTCTCGGACGGACATGGTCTCGGTCGGACTGCGATCGGTATACCAAGAACCTCGCAATCCCTTGAAACCCGGGGGGGGGGGTGTTCGCGAAAGCGACCGGGCCTGCGGGAGCCCGGATGCACTCGGACTCGATGACTCGTCGGTTGAACGGCGAGCCATCGAGTCCCTGGCGAATCACTCACGGATCATCCGCGCGCGTCACATCAACACGATCGGCTGGCAGGTCAGGCCGTAGCCATTGATGCAGACATTCGCCGTCTGCTGACCGTGGTGCCCCGTGGCCACCTGTCCGGCGGGGCAGTCCCCACCGTGAGTATCCGGGTGGTGCTGGGTTCCGGCCGAGCCGGTGGTGACGGCCGGGCCCAAGACGAGCGACACGGGAACATCCAGGCCGTTGCCCTCGACCTCCACACTGGCGCAGCGGAGCGTGACCCGCTCGACCGCATCCGTGCCGTGTCGAACGGAGAGGCCGACCACCGCCTGGCCTTCGCTGCACATCAGCGAGTAGGGGGCACCGCCCTCGCCGCCCTGTTGGCTGAGGTAGCTACCCGGCTCGATCTTCACGGCGACCTGGCCGTCGACGAGATCCACCAGCTGGAGGGTGCCGCAGCGAAGGGGAAGCTCGTGCCCATCCAGGCCTCCTCCTACACACTCAATGCGGCCGCCTACAGGAGCTTTAGCCCGTTCCCGATTAGATTCGACGGGTGGTCGCATCTCCAATAGGTAGATGGGAGTCCAGGCGGGTAGGTGACATTGACCGCGAATTCGGAGTGGGCCCGAAATAGCCTGGGCATTAGCCAGAAGTACGCAGCACTTCTATCGCTGTCGCTGCCGGCACGACGCGGTCCAGGCCTCGACGAATCGTGATCGATCCTGGTGGCCCGTCTCGCTTCCTCCCCATGTAGCCGCCAATGAGCGCGACCAAACGGACCGCCTCGGCGAGTGTCATCGTGCT
>JAHZJA010000626.1 GCA_022601155.1 Deltaproteobacteria bacterium
CCCGACGAGGAGCTGGTCGCCGATATTGCGCGCGGCCGCATCCAGTCCCTGGCCAAGCTCTATGACCGATATTGCGTGCTGACGCTGGCGGTGGCACAGCGCATGCTGACCGACCGCGCCCAGGCCGAAGACGCCGTGCAGGAGCTGTTCGAGCAGATCTGGCGCCACGCCCATTCCTACGATCCGGAGCGCGGCACGGTCCGTACTTGGATCCTGATGCGACTGAGGAGTCGGATCCTCAACTACCTTCGCAGCGCTCGCGTTCGACGCGAGACGAGCTCCGACGACCCCGCCGCGGGTGAGCCGGCGGAGCGGCCCCATACCATGGAGGCCCAGGCTGATCGCGAGAACCTGCGACGTGCCCTGCTCGAGCTGAGCCCCGCCCAACGGTCGGTGGTCGAGCTCGCGTACTTCCAGGGGCTGACCTGTGCGGAGATCGCAGCGCGGACCGAGGCCCCCCTGGGGACGGTCAAGTCGCGCCTCGCTGGTGCGCTCAAGAAGCTCACGCTCGCGCTGCGACCCAACGGAGACTTCCGATGAGCGCTGACATCGATTCCTTGCTCGCCCAGTACGCGCTGGGCATCTTGCCTCGCGAGCAGCACACGGCGGTCGAGCGCTATCTAGCCTCCTCCGACGACGCCGTGCACAGCCTCCGTGAACTTCGGGACGCGGCTGCGATGTTGGGCACCGAGACGCCTTCGCGTGGGCGGCCACGGGCTGCCACTCGGCTGGCCATGCTCCAGCTCGGCTGTGGTCCCGCGCGGTTCATTCCCTTCGTCGACCGGGTTGCCACCCTGTTCGATGTGCCCAGCGAAGATGCTCGGGATGCGCTCGCGCTCATCGACACGGCTGGGGTGTGGAAGTCGCTGCGCCCCGGGGTTCGCTTCGTCGACGTCGAGGGGGGCCCGGCGCTGGGCGATCGTCATGCCGGCCTGGTCCGCATGGAGCCGGGCGTCGTCTTCCCCCGTCACCGACACCAGGGCGACGAGTCCTTTCTCATCGTCCATGGCGCGGCGCGAGACAGCCAGGGCCTGTACATGCAGCCCGGCGACATCATCAACAACCGCGACGGCAGCGAGCACAGCGTGACGGTGGTCGGTGATCAGGAGCTGATCTACGCGATCGTGCTGGGCAGCTACACGATCATCGAAGACTGAGCGGGCGGTACTCCGTACCGGCCCGAGGGAGGTACGGAGCGAGCCGCGGGGTCAGCTGGCTCGGCGACGGCGTCGCAGCGCCAGCAGGGGCAGCAACAGCCACGCTGCCGCCGGAGCCGGGGCGTCGGTGCGGCAAGAGCAGGTGATCACGTTGTCATCGTCGTCCTGCCCGGCATCACCTGCCGTGCCTCCGGTGTCGCTCGTGTTGCCGTCGTCGGTGGCCGGGGGCGGGACAGCGCCGGTCGAGTCGCCCCCCGTGCCGCCGGGGAAGCCGGTCGTGTCATCGGGGGCCGCTCCGGTCGACTCGTCGAGGCCGGTGTCTCCACCGCTGCTGCCGCTGCTGCCAGCGGGCTCGCCGAAGGGCTCACCGCAGCTCGCCGAGGGGTCGCTCAGCTGTGCGAGAGCACAGCCCTGCTCCCAGGTGGACTCTCCAATCGCGGGGGTGAGCGGAAACTCGGTGCACCCATCGTCGGGATTCCAGGTGCCGTCGGCGTCGTGGCACGGGGTGATGTCGATGCCGGTCTCGCCCTCGATCCACTGGGTGTGGCTGTGGATGAGCCCATAGATGGATGCTGTCGCGCAGCTGCCCGTGGTGCCCCGAGACGTCACCCCGAACACCCGCCATGATCCGTCGGGGAGCTGGATGTACGCCGGGCCGCCCGAGTCTCCGTTGCAGCTACTGGTCCCGTTGCCGCCCACGCTGATCTCGGGACCCTCGAAGCCGTTGACCTCCGTCGTGACCTCATGCTTGATGCCGAACATGTTCTGGTCGGTGACGCCGTAGCCCACCAGGGTGATCGGAGCGCCGGGGACCAGCATCTCGGTCTCGCACCCCATCAAGATCGGCACGATGGGAACGTCGACCACGGGCTCGGACAGCACACAAAACGCGACATCGTTGCCGAAGCTGGTCTCGTCGGGGACCCAGCCGGGGAACATGGTGCAGCTGTCGATGGCCACGGTGCGCTCGGGCGAGTCGGAGTTCTCGCCAAAAGTGGCCACATTGGGGCCGTTGCCGCCCGCGAAGAACATGCAGTGCGACGCGAACACGACGACCTCGGGGTGCACCAGGGTTCCGGTGCAGCCGTCCATGAACACGGTGGTGGGCCAGCCGCACTCCGGCACTGCGGTGCCGCCCCAGATGGGCTCCGGAGGTGCAGGGGGATCGGTGAGCCCAGCTTGGGCCACGACCGAGATCGTCATCGTCAGAACCAGGGTGGACACACGGGTCGGAACGATGAAGCGCTGCATCGGCAAGTGAATGGAGCGAGAGGGCATCAACCTTCACTATGCACGTTCGTCGCGCCGAGCGTGTGCGCCACCCTGCACGCACTGCACCCAAGTGTCTCGGGTTTTCCCCGGCGTGTACCCTGACCGGCGCTGATGCGCGCCGTCATCGATATCGGAACGAACTCTGTGCTGCTATTGCTGGCCCGTCGCGGTCCGGATGGTCGGGTCCACGTCCACAGCGATCGCAGTCGCGTCAGTCGGCTGGGTCAGGGCGTTGCGAGCTCGGGGCTACTCGATCCACAGGCGGTCGAACGGACCCTCACGGTGCTGGCCGAGTACCGAGCGATCGCCGAGGCGCAGCGAGCCTCGCTCGAGGCCGTGGCGACCGAGGGGCTGCGGATGGCTCGCAACCCGGAGGCGTTTCTCGAGCCGGCCGCGGAGATCTTGGGAAGACCGGTGCGACTCATCAGCGGCGATGAAGAGGCGACGCTGTCGTTTCGAAGTGTCGCCGAGGATCGCGACGACGACGGCCCGCTTCGCGTGGTCGACATCGGTGGTGGCTCGACGGAGCTGGCGGTGGGTCACGGCACCGCGATGCTCGACCGGCGCTCGCACCCGGTGGGATCGGTCCGGCTGACCGAGCGCTGCATCCACACCGATCCTCCCGGCCCCACCGAGATCGAAGCGGTCGCGACCGCCGTGCGTGCCACGCTCGCCGACCAGCCGCTGCCACCCCACCCCGTGCTCCACGGCTTGGCCGGGACGGTCACGACGGTCGCGGCGCTGTTGCTGGAGCTGCCGACTTACGATCGCGAGCGGGTCGACGGGACGCGTGCCTCGCTCGCGCAGGTCGAGGCGCTGCGCGATCGGCTCGCCGGGCAGACGCTGGCCGAGCGAGGCCAGTCGCCGATGCTCCCCGCCGGGCGCGCCGATGTGATCGTCGCGGGCGCGACGATCTTGCTGGAGGTGCTGCGCCACTGCGGTGCGCAGACGCTGGTGATCCGCGACCGTGGTCTGCGGTACGCGCTCATCTAGGCGCTGCGGGGGCTGCGCTCGGGCTGATCGACAGCGCCGCTCGATATCGCCCTGGGCCAAACCGGGCTCCGGTGCAGTATTCGTGAGTCTCCTGACTTTTTCCGTACACCGGTCCCGAAATCCTGCACACAATTGGTGTCGAAGTAGGTAGGAGTACGCATTGACGGATCACGTCGAGGAAAAGCACGAGGGTCGACCGCTTTCGTTCATCTCCGATTCGATTCTCGACCGTGCGCGTCGGCTCGGAGCCGCCGGCCGTCACCAGGCCGCGGCCAACGAGTACCAGGTGCTGGTCGATATCGACCCTGGCGATCTGTATTCGGGCCTCAAGCTCGCCCATCACCTGGTGAGTGCGGGTCGCTATGCGCGGGCCGCCGATGAGTACCTTCGCCTCGCCGTCGTCTACGCCAGACTGGGCCAGGAGCGTCGTGCGCTGATCGTGGCATCACGGGGTCTGCAGCTGGACTCCAGCCGTGCGGTGCGACGTCGACTGGATCCGTTGGTGCGTCGTCTCGGTTCCCGTGCGACTTCGTTGTGCGAGCAGGCGGCGCGGATGCATCTGCTCGGGCAGCGCAACGAAGAGGCCCGCCATCTGCTGCGGCTGTTGGTCGAGCACGATCCCAGCGCGTTGGCTCGACGGCTGCGGCTGGCGGAGCTCGATCTGGCCCAGGGACGCACCGAAGAGGGCTTGGCCGAGCTTCGGATCGCCGCCGATGGCCTGCGGACCCACGGTCGCACCGCAGAGTTGGTGCGTGTGCTCGAGATGATGCTGGTCCACGGAGGTCCCGCCGAGCCGCCGCTGCGCGAGCTGTCGACGATCTACATCCGCTGCGGCCAGTCTCGGCGCGCGCTGGAGAAGCTCGAAGTCCTGCACCGCATTGCACCCCACGATCGCACGGCGCTCGAACGTCTGGCTCGGGTGCACGCGTCGCTCGGCCAGCTCGAGCTGACGCTGCGCGAGCTCGAGCGGCTGGCCCGGTTGGTGGCCGAGCATGGCGATCGCGGACAGCTGCGCGAGCTCATCGCTCGGGCGACCGCGTGGTGCTCGGATGCAAGCTACCAGCGCGCCATCGAAGACCTCGGCCTCCGGGTGCTTCGGCCGGCGGCACCCAAACCCAACGCACGTACGCGTCGGGGAAAAGCGGGGTCGCGCCGGTCGCCTCGTCGTGGCGCGCCGCCACCGCTTCCCGGTTGGGGTCGTCGTGATGTCACTGGACGCATCGAATCGGGCGAGATTGATGTTGATTGACCCCGAGGCCGACATCGAGATCGACGGCCGCGTGGGCGGAGATATAGTGGCCTCGGTTTGAGGCTCGAACTCCACTGCCACTCCACCTGCTCGGACGGAAGCATCGCTCCCGCCGAGGTCGCCACGATGGCAGCCGCACGCGACGTTGCGCTGTTCTGCCTCACCGATCACGACACTTGGGCGGGCTATGAGCAGACCGCTCGTGTGCTCGACGGGCAATGCGTGGTGCTGCGCGGGATGGAGCTGAGCTGCCGCGAGTACGACCGCACCATTCACCTGCTGGTCTACGGCCTGCGTCCCGGCCCCGGCCTCGACGCGCTTCAGACCCGCATCGACCGGATCGGCGAAGACCGCCGTGATCGGATTGGTCGGATCTGCAAGCGCCTCGCTACGCTGGGCGTCGACCTCGATCCCGCGCCGATCTTGGCGGCCGCGGAGGGGCGCGTGCCCGGCCGCCCCGACGTGGCCAAGGCCCTGGTGAAGGCCGGGGTGTGTCGCAACCCGCGAGAAGCGTTCGATCGGTTCTTGCGTGATGGTGGCCCCGCCGACGCGCCGATCGAGCGGCTGGGTGTCGGCGACGCCCTCGAACTCACCCGGGCCGCCCACGCCCGTGTGTCTCTCGCCCACCCGCACACGCTGGGGCATCCCTCGTTGGTTCGCGATCTCTTCGTTCGGTTTCGCGATCGGGGCCTCGAGGGGATCGAGGCGTTCTACGGCCGGTACTCGCGACCCGATTCGGCGGCTTGGCTGGGGATGGCCAAGGAGCTGTCGCTGGTCCCGACCGGGGGCTCCGACTTTCACGGCGACCTCGTGCCCGACGTCAGCCGTCCCGTGGTCGACCTGCCCACGCCCCACGTGGCGCCACTGCTCGAGTGGCTCGACGTCGCCGTCTGACCGGGAGCGAACGCCGACGGGATGGTCGGCCTCTCGCTCGACGCGGGGTCGCGGCACCGCGACCCGGGCGCCCACGCATCACGAGCGCCGCGCAAGCGTGTCGCGGCGGCCGGTCGCGGGGGTCGGGCGACCGGGCGGGGGTGCGACCCGACCGCTCGCGGCCATGGGGGGCACACCGCGAGCCGCCCGCAGACAGCATGTCGTCTGGCGGCTGAGTCCGTCCGTGCCCCGCGAATGCCAGAGGTGATGAACACGCGATCGCGCCGTGGACGGAGACGCAGCCCTTGATCCCGCTCGATCTCCCGGTGAACCTCGGTCTGGTCGCGATCGGCATCGCGGTCGCATGGCTCGTGGCCCGACGACGGCTGCGCCCAACCGTGGCCGCGGTGCTCGCCGCGGCCCTCGGTCTCGGCGTCGCGTTCGTCACGATGGTGGGGACGGGCGACGTCTTCGCCGGCATGCGAGCGCTGGCGTGGTTGCTGTTCGCCCATCTGCCGCTGCTGCTGGCGTGGACGGCAATTCGAACGCGAGGAACATGCCGCTGGGTCTCCTCCATCACGGCCGTGGCCATTGTGGTGCTGGGGCTGGAGGCGTTCGTTCGCGAGCCCACCGCGCTGTCGGTGACGCGGTACACGGTCGTGTCGGCCAAGGTCGAGCGTCCGCTGCGGATCGCCGTGCTCTCCGACCTGCAGACCGACGACCCCGGCGCGTACGAGCGCCGCGCGATCCGAGCGGTGCTCGACGCGGAGCCCGACCTCATCTTGCTTCCCGGGGATTTCGTCCAGGCCCGCGGTCGCGAACGAAACCGCCAGCTGCGTGGGCAGCTGCGTGAGCTCCTCGTGGAGGAGGGGCTCGCCGCCCCGCTGGGTGTCTACGCCGTGCGGGGCAACGTCGAGCACGACGGGTGGACCGATGTCTTCGACGGGCTTGCCGTGATGGCCAGCGATCGCTCGACACATCACCAGCAGGGCCCGGTCAGTGTGACGGCGCTGTCGTTTCGTCGTGGCTTCGACCCCGGGGCCACGGTGCCGGGAACACGGGGATTCCACATCGCGTTCGCCCACGCGCCCGACTTCGCCTTGGGCGAGATCGATGCCGACCTCTTGGTCGCCGGTCACACCCATGGCGGGCAGGTCGTGCTGCCTGGCATCGGGCCCCTCATCACGCTGTCGAGGGTTCCGCGGGCGTGGGCTTCGGGGCTGACCGCGTTGCCCGGCGATCGAACCCTCGTGGTGAGCCGAGGCGTGGGCATGGAGCGTGGTCTGGCCCCGCGGCTTCGGCTGCTGTGCACCCCCGAAGTCGTCATCATCGACGTCGTGCCCCCGCGGCGGCGGTGAGGCGCCGACGGAGGTCGAGCCACGGAGCCCTCGGCGAGCGGTGGACCGCTCAGTGGACAGGGTTCGAGGCGGTCACGGAGTAGCGCACGCCCGTCCGATCCTCCGACACGCTCCACAGCCGACGGGCGTCGTCCTCGCTCTTGGCGGCCTTGGTGGTGCCGACCTTCTTCGGGGCGCCACGCATCTCGTAGAAACCACGCGGCCCGTAGTAGTCGCCGGTCACGACATCGGGCGCAGTTGCGGCGCGCAGGGTCGGCAGCGCTCCGCCCGGCGGGTCCATGCCAAACATGGGGTTGAGCCAGCGAACCAGGCCGCTGTGCTGCTGGAGGTTGGTCTGGGTCCACCCGGGGTGGGCGGCGGCGACGGCCACCTTGGAGCCATGCCGCTCGAGCAGCCGGGCCAGCTCGAAGGTGAACAGCAGGTTCGCCAGCTTGCTCTGGCCGTAGGCGGCGATGCGCTTGTAGCCGCGGGACTCGAAATCGAGATCGTCGAAGTCCATCTTGCCTTGGCGGTGCGCCTGGCTGGAGACGTTGACGATCCGCGCGTTGGGGGTCTCCATGATCCTGTCGAGCAGCAGACCCGTGAGCGCGAAGTGACCGAGGTGGTTGACGCCGAACTGAAGCTCGAAGCCCTGCTTGGTCTTGCTCTGCGGGGGGATCATGACGCCCGCGTTGTTGATCAGCAGATCGATGCGATCGAAGCGCTCGAGGGCCGCGGCCGCGAACTCCCGCACCTGCTCGAGATCGGCGAGGTCCAGGGCCATGAACTCGACGTCGGCGTCGGGTTGGTCGGTGTGAATGTCGGCGATGGCCTCTGCGGCGCGCTCAGGGCTGCGG
>JAHZJA010000627.1 GCA_022601155.1 Deltaproteobacteria bacterium
ATCCGCCGCAGATGATCGCGCATTGAGGGCACCGCCGGAAGCGGCGGCGCCGCCGTCACTCGTAGGTGACGCGCTCGAGCGCGCCGAGATCGAGGACGACGATCTCCTGGCGGCTCAAGCTGAGGATCCCGTTGCGTTGCATACGGTTCAGGGCGCGAGAGATCTCCTCGCGGACCGTACCCAGTCGCGCGGCCACCGTGTTCATGTCGAGCTGGCGCGGGATCACGCAGGGCGTGCCCTGCTCGGCACCGTTGCGTACCGCCAACGTGAACAGGAACGACGCCAAACGACGCTCCACCGACCGCAGCGACAGATCGAGCACGAGGTCGATGAGACGGTTGGCGCGGAACGCCATTTGCCGCATGAGCGCGAACGCCAGCTCTTCGGAGCCTGCGATCAGCTTCACCACGACGTCGGTCTCGAACCGCCAGATCTCCGAGTCGACCATCGCGAACGCAGACGCGGCAGCTTGCACGTCACCAGGGAGGAAGCCCTCACCGATGAGCTTGCCGGGCTCGGCCAGGTAGAGGATCTGCTCGCGGCCTTCGGACGAGATCAGACTGAGCTTGAACTCGCCGGACTTGACCAGGAACAAACCGGGGCCGGGTTCACCGCGTCGGAACACCGAGCGTTTGCGCTTGATCTCGATGAGCTCCGCGCTGTTGCACATCTCGCCCAAGACTTGATCGGGAATGCGGTCCCAACCCGCCCAGCGCTTGAGCGACTTGGCGATGAGCTCGGACTCGGCGGCGTCGACTGCCATGGCGCGGAGTGTAACCGGATGGCGCCGGACATGCGACCTCTCACGTTGTCCTGTCCTGGCCGGTTTTCGGCCGGAACTCGCCCCCGGCGAATCGCCCTCGCTTCTCCCCGAGCGGAGGGCTTTCCGGAGCGATCTGCCGCAGCCATGTCCACGTGTAGATGCCCGTGTCGTGGCCATCGGAGAACCGCAGGTGAAGGGCGTAGGAACCGGCCTCCGCCATGAGCTCGATGCCCTGTCCGGGGGGTGACTCGTGGAACTCGACGACCGGGCCATGGCCCTGACATCCCGCGCACGGGCACCAGCCCCGCAGATAATCGATCGGCAACCGGGAGACGATTCCGTCGTCCCACTCAATGGTGAGCAGCGCAGCAGAGCGAGACAGGGCAACGTCGACCGGCCGAGACACGGCGGAACCATACGTCGAACCCGAAATCTCGACCTGTAATCAAATGTACGATAGTGTAGGTGTCATGAACGTGGAGCAGTCCCGCCTACGCCTTCGTCCCCTGCCTCGCCCCGGGCGCCCCACCTACGAACGCCGCCAGCAGCGCTCCGAAAACGCGGCCGACGCGCTGGAACTGGCGCTCACGGGTGCCGCGGAGCGCGGACATTTGGACGCCGTGTTGCTGGTCGATGACAGCGGAATGCTGGTCGCGCAGAGCCACACCGAGCTCGACCTCACCATGCTGGCGGCGGTGACGCCGATCGTCGGTCGCGGGCAAGCGGTGCCGCGTGTGCGTCGCGACGGGCAGCTGTGCGAGCTGAGCGTCGACACCATGGAGTTCGAAGACGAGCTGTTGTTCGTGGCCGCGCTGGGCGGCAGCCATCGTACGCGGAGTCGCGAACTTCGCGGCACCAAGGCGGCCGCGCGCCGCATCCTGGCCTGATCGCGAGTCGACTCCACGCCGGACGGTCGCCACAACCGGCTCCGCTCGGAATAGCATGTCCTTGCTTTGGTCTTCGGTGCGCTGCTGCTGCTGTTGCTGATCCTCGCGGGCATTCCCCTCGCGCGGGATCACGCGCGGGCTTCGGGGACCCACGGATCATCGCGCTCGGAGCTGCTCGCCGGGCTGTTGTTCTTTCCCGAGCTGCTGCTGTTGTTGGTCTCGCGGCTGCTGACCAGTGGGCGCCGCCGGCCTCCACCCGCCACACCGCGACGTGGCGGCCTGGGAGGTCTGCCCGCTCCGTTGGTCGAGCTGCTCACGCGCGGCCGTGAGGTCGAAGCGGCGGTGGCTGATCTCGAGTCGGTACGGTCCGACCATCAGCAAACGCGGCAGACCTCGAGCCCCCTGCCCGGCCGCTCGTGGCTGACCAACGATCGCTTCGTGGTCGCGACCCGACGCAACTACGAAGATGCGTTGGTGCACGTGACCCGAACCCTGCTGCAGTGGTGCACGGCCGCGGACTCGCTCGACGAGTCTTCGCGAGCCTTGCTCAGCACGCTGGCCTCGCGGCCCGACGTCGCTGCCATCTTGGAGGCGCATCCCTGGCTGCCGCGCGAGGTGTATGAGGCGGGAAGCGTTCGCTTTCGCGATGACCTCGAGCGATGCGAGGCGAAGCTCGGTCGGCTCGCCGTGGAGCTTCGGATGTGTGACGACGCCGTGCTGCTCGATCGTGCGAGCGCGTATCGCTGAGCGAGTTCCTCGTGCTGCGCTCGGGTGGGCGTGACGTCGGGTGGGCGTGACGTTGGGTGAGCGTGAAGCTGGGTGGGTCGGGCGTGCACCCTGGGTGTGGAGCACGGCATTCATCTGGACTCATGGGTCCGTGGGGCAGGATTCGAACCTGCACTGCGTACGAAGACGCGCCGGGACTACAATCCGGTGCTCTACCTGATGAGCGTCCCACGGGTAGCGGAAGGGGAGGGAATCGAACCCTCTGGGGCATCACCCCGACGGCTTTCGAGGCCGTGTACCAGACCAAATGGAATCCCTTCCCGTTGTCGAGCGAGCGCGGTTGCGGAGGGTGAGGGAGTCGAACCCCCAGGTCCCTGGTGGGGGACCACCGCGTTCAAAGCGGCCTGGCTTGCCCATGCCGAACCCTCCCGCGGAAGGTGAGGGAGTCGAACCCCCGCTGGCCTCTCGACCAGACCACCGCGTTCCAAGCGAGTGCCTTACCACTCGGCCAACCTTCCAAAGCGCTCTCGTTGCACGCGATCGAAACGGACGGAGTCAGCGGAGGGAGCAGGAGTCGAACCTGCGCTGGCGAAACCAGACCACGGCGTAGCAAACCGGTGCCTTACCACTCGGCCACCCCTCCACATCGCGGGAGTCGATGACATACCTCCAAGTGGAGACCGTCATCGACGACCCGACCAACCCTCAGCGACGCGACGTTTGCAATTGCATGCAACGCCGCGCGCCAACCGGTCGCGCGTTTCGAGCACAATCCGCTGCGACCATGCGGCAACAGGCTGAATTCGTGCGTGCTCAGCTATCGGATCGATGAAGATCGACTGCCGAGCACGTACGCATACGACGACGAGCCTTCGTACGCGGAGACGTACCGAGACTGGCGAGTGCGAACATCGAGCTGGACAGGATCCATGATCATCTTCCGATTCGCGTCAATCTACGACGCGACGATGACTTGTCAAACACGAATCGTCATTGTCACCGCGGTTGGTGGGGTCCAACCGTCTCGGCCGTCAGTGCTTCACGGACGGCGGCGGTGCTTGCCCCGTGAGCCGCTCGTACAGCGCCTCCGGCGAGCTGCTGCCCGGGTCGATGAGCATCTGCCCACCAGGGATCGCTTCCATCACCGCGGGGACCATCAGGGCCTCGTCCTCGTTCAGGATCGCCAAGTGCCCACCGATGGTCTCTGTCGTGAGGCGTTCTAGGGCCCCACGATCATCACCCTCGAACAACACGTAGACCATGACGCCTTCGGCTGCGCGCTCGAGCTTGACCCGGGTCCCAGGTCGCAGCACGAACCCTCGGTCCTCATCCACGACCCACATCCGCCATCGCTCGTCGTGCAGCTGTTGGTAGGCCACGGACAGTCCGGCGGGAACCGGCTTCACTCGCACGGCTCGAAGTGCCGCCCTGGAGGCGGCGGTGATGAGGTGCGTGGAGATTGGGGACAGCGTCTGGCTGTACAGTGCCGAGGCCTCTGCATCGACACCCAGCGCGGGGTCGCGATGCGCTGCCTCGGCGACGGTGCCCAGATAGGGCTCACCGCCTACGATCGGAGCGATCCTCAATGAGGCTCGGGCGAGCACCGAGCCTGCAGGATCGACCCCTGCGCTGGTACACGCCGTGACGAGGATCGCCAACGCGAGGCCCCAGACATGTCGAAGCATCGCGGGCAGCGTAGCAGGGCTTCGCATCGGTCGATCGTGATGTGCTGCGGACACGCGGAACCCTCGGGGTCAGGCCACCGACGTCGCGCTCGCGGGCAGATCCAGCCGCTCCACGATCGCCGCGCGCAGGGCCGCCACATCACCCGCTGCGATCACGGTGAGCCCCGGCTGTGGCCCGAGGCCGCAGGCGTCGCTGGCGATGACCGGGATGCCACGGGACAGCGCGGTCAACAGCCGCCGCGGGGCTGCCTCCACGTGGCTGGGCAGCACCACGAGATCGGCTTGATCGAGGCCACCCCGTCGCGTGGGGCGGTCCCAGAACTCCGAAGACTCGAGCACGGGGCCGCCGAGCACCAGCTCCACGGGCAGCGCTCGCAGTGCCTCGCGCAGCTCGTAGGCTCCCTTGCGCCCCAGGGTACTGGCGGCAAACCAGACCCTCGCCGGGCCATCGTCACGGTCCGTCGTACGCGGGACCCGAGCCGGACGGGCCCACCCCAGTCGCACCGCGTCGGTCCCGAAGGCCTCGGCGATGGCGGCGTGTGGGGTGATGATCCGATCGGCAGCGGCAAGGGCTCGGCGCTCGATGTCGATCCATGAAGGGTCGGCCCGGAAGTCGGCCAGCGTAGGGCTGTGTGGATGCAGCTGGTGCGCCCGATCGAGCTGATCGTGCAGCATCCACAGCGGAGGGCGTGTCATCAGGACATCGAACCGCCGTCCTCCCAGCGCGCCTGCGGCCCACAGGTGCGGGAGCAGGGTCTGCGCCACCACCAACCGCGTCGCCGTCGCGGGCAGCCGCCCGGCCATCGCGGCGGCGAGCTTTGCCTCGTAGGCCAGCAAGGCTCGCTGTCGCGCGGCGCCCTGGGACGCCAGCCTGCGCGAGCCGATGGCACGACGCAGGGCGAGGCCGGCAAAGGTGTGCACCTGCAAAAACCCCTTCGAGCTCCATGCGTAGCGCGCTCGGCCCAAGCGGCGCCCGTCCAGTGGCACCAACAAGATGTCCTGCGGCTGGCGCTGGGCCGCCAACCAAGCGTCGTGCTCGGGCCAGACGCCATCGACCAGCCACGCCCGCTGTCCCTCGCGAATCGACGGGGTGGGACGGACGCGATGGCACTGGGTCTTGTCGCACGACAGGCAGCTGCGCGCGCCTTCGGGTTCATCCACCACCCGCAGCGGAGCGGCCGAAGACGGCACGGCCGGGGTCGGGCGGCGCGGAGCGTAGCCACGCAGTCGCATCACCAATGCGTCGGCGGTCAGCTCGACCTCCAGGCGAAATGCATGAGTCGAGCGCACCCGCAGATCGACGTAGTTCCACATCACGGTGGCATCGTTGCCCTGCGCGGCCGCGGAACCCGGCACCACGCGCGAGTGACGATGCCGCTCGACGATTTCGAGGCCGGCTTGCTGCGCGGCGTCGTACAGCGCGTTGGACAGCTGACACAGCCCGCCAGCGATCGATGGCACGATGCAGCCTTGTCGGACCTCCCGTCCTTCGACGAAGCCGCGGCTCTCCCATGGTGGACCCACCTGGGCCCAGAAACTCAGCAGCGCGTTGGGGCCGACTTCGATGCCGTGCAGCGATGCGATCGCCCGTCGCAGGTTGTGGACCTTGCCCGCCTCGAGGATCCACTCGGGCCCGGCGTCGGTCGACCACAGCGGGGTCCGCGAAGACGCGAGCATGGGGGCACCACGGAGGCTGGCGCCTGGGGTGTGTCGATGTGGGCCCGATGGCCCCGCATCGGCGAGGATCCGCCGTAGCTGGTGCACGGTGACCTTGGCGCGCCACCATGCCGCGGCGCGGCGCGATGGAACCTCGAGCTCGGTCTCGGTGTGCTCCACGAACGCGTCGACGGCGAGATGCCGCTCCCTATTCCGATCACCCTCCACGGACTGCCCCCCGCGTACTCAACGTACGCGCGTTCGAGTGTAGTCTGTACTCGGAGTGACGGACCGATGGGGGCCAGGTTGCAGCCGTACGGCTCACCAGCGTGCGCGCAGCCCCACCGAGGGGATGATGTACCGGAAGCCCTGGGCGGTACACGCCGCGACACCCTGCGCTTGCGCCTGCCGGAACATCGCCTGTCGGAGGCCATCTTGGAGCGCCCCGCCGTCTCCGTCGGTGGCGGGCGTACACAGGAACACCTCGTTGGAGTACGTCGAGTTGGCGATGTCGAGGACCGCGTGCAGCTGCCAGTCGGGCCATCGCCAGATCCGCTCGATGCGGAGGTCCAGCTGGAAGAACGGCGGCAGTCGGGCGTTGTTGCGGTTGTCTCGCAGCGCGTCCAACGTGGTCTGCCCCGTCTGCGGAGACGTCCACGGCCGACCCGTGTGGTAGTGGATGCGGCCGCTGAAGTACCACTTTTGGCTGATCTTGTAGCCGAGCACCAGGTTGGCGATATGCCGCTGGTCCCAGTTGGACGGCGCGCTGCCTCCCACCTGAAAGTCACGAGTCGACCGCGACAGCGTATACGCGATCCAGCCGAACGTTCGCAGCCGGGGGTCGAGCTTGAGCAGGGTCTCCAGGCCGTATGTCCACCCGGTGACCTGGCTGATCACGTCTTCGAGCTCGTCGATCTCCGAGTCGCCGGACGCCGAGGCCAAGTCGTAATCTTGTAGATTGCTCAGCCGCCCCAGGTAGCCCTCTTGCCGCAGCGAGAGGCGGTCGTCGAACAACCCCAGCTCGTAGCCGAACGAGCCCTGGATGTTGCGCTGCAGGCCGCGCTCGAACCCGAAGCTCTCGATCCCGGGGATCGGAATGGGGAAGCTGGGCGGCTGGTGGTACACGCCGACGGCCTGCTTGAGCACCAAGCGGGGATTGACCTGCTCGCGCAGCAACAGCCGTGGGTCGACACCGGTCGCGTACGTCACGCCCTGGGCCGAGGGCAGGTATGGGCTCTGACCCGACTGCACGTAGAAGTCGGTGCGGATGCCCGGTCGCACCTCGACGCCCGCCTTGCGCCACAGCAGCTCGAGATAGCCGGCCGTCACGGTGACCGTGCGCTCGGAGAACAACAGGCCGAGGTCTTCGGTGATGTCGGCGGAGTCCAGCTCGGGCAGGCGAAACAGCTGGATCTCCTGGTCGAAGCCGAAGCCCAGCGTCAGGTTGTCGCGTACCGGAATCCGGAAGTCCGCCCGCGGGGCCACGCGCCACTCGTCGTTGCCGATGCCCGCGGTTCCACTCTGGTCGAGCCCCAAGACCACCGCGTAGGTGGCTTGCCCGCCGCCCCGCAAGCGCTGGCGCAGGCGATTGTCGATGCGATGGAACTGAAACCGGAGGATGGTCTGCGCCGGGATTTCTCCCCCCGCGCCGTCGTCGGTGGCCTTGGTGCCGAGGTCGTCGTAGCTGCCGAACGCGAACGCCGTGAAATCGAGGTTGGGCCCCAGGCTGTGGTCGATGCGTGCCTGATAGTCCCAGTAGGCGATGCGGGCGCCCGACTGGACCAGAGACAAGATCGCCGCAGTGTAGCTGTAGCGCCCGGCGATGGTGAGGGCTCCACGCGGTGCCTCGCGCTCGCACTGGCGCCCGCGGAGCTTCTTCGCCTTGCGCTCCTCCTTGGTGGGCTCTTTACAGTCGGGGTCCTTCTTGCGGCGATCGAAGGGAATCTCGAGCAGGCCGCCCGCGTCGGTGAGCCGGGCGTCCACATCGCCGTGCACACGGTCGCGGCGAGCGGGGCGGGTGCGGGCCTCGATCATGCCGCTGGTGTAGCGGCCGAGCCGAACGGGAGCCCCGCTGGGATAGAAGTCGACGGCGTCGATGAAATAGGGGTGGATGACCGACGGGCCAATCGCCACGTGGAACAGGATCGGGACCCGAGAGCCGTCGAGGTAGTACCCGGTGTTGCCCGGGGCGGCGCCACGAACGACGACGTAGGGCAGAAATCCCGCCAGCTGACCGACGCCGGGCAGGCTGTTGATCACGCGAAGGGGATCGCCGCGGGTACCCGCGACCTTGTGGATCTCGTCGTCGCGCAGGGTGGTGCTGGAGAGCGCGATTTGTCGCTCGGCCTTGACCACGGTGCGATAGGTGTCCGAGTCGAGCTCGGAATCGAGGCGCAGCTCCACCTCGAGGTCTTGGCGCGGCTGCAGCTGCACCGAGGCGGGTAGATCGCGGTGACCTGGGGCGCGCACGATGATCTCGTGGGAGCCCGGCGGGAGCATGACCGAGAACGCGCCGTCGGACTCGACCAGTGTCGAGGGGCGGCCGTCCTTGAAGATCAGCCGGGCGTCGCCGAGCGGCTCGCGTTCTCCGAAACTGAGCACGCGGCCCCGCAATCGCGCGGCGGTGGTTGGATCTGGGGTCCACCTGTCGTCGTCATCGGTGTCGTCATCATCGATGTCGTCGTCGTCGTCGGGCGCGCCGTCATCGGTGTTGTCGTCATCGGACGCGTCGCCATCGGTGTCGTCGTCATCGGACACGTCGCTCGTGTCCGCGCCGGCCCCGGGCTTCGCTGAGGTCTGGTCTCCATCGGTGGTGCCCACGGCGACCGGCGCATCGCCGTCGTCGGCCGTGCCGTCCGCCGTCACATCGGGCTCGGCGAGGCCCATGAGACCCAGTGCGCCCACGACACCGCCGTACACTTCCGGTCGGCCGTCTGTCGGCTCGTCGGCTTGGGCATCGAAGCGCGCGGTCGAGAGCGGTCGCTGTGGCAGTGGACCGGACGCAATCGCGTCAGCTCCGCCCAACAGGCTCGCACACACGAAAAAGGCGGCCGCCCCGAGCACCGTGCAGGAGCATACCGAACTCGGCACCACCTTGGCGCTTTCCCCAAAGTCGTGGGCGGGGCATGCTGGGTGGGGCGGCTGATGCACGGGCCGCCGTGGAGCCCCGCTTTTCCGTGTCAGAGGCCGATCGCTCGCCCCCTGCGTCGACCCGGCGCGTTCCCGTTGCAGGCGGTGCCGATACGTTGACGGAGCACGATGATGCTCTGTTGGTGGTGGACCCGTGGCCCATCGGGCACGCGGTCGACCGCTATACCCTGCAGCGCAAGCTGGGCTCGGGGGCGATGGGCGTGGTCTTCGCCGCCCACGACAGCCAGCTCCATCGCGAAGTCGCGCTCAAGTTGCTGCGCCCCGATGCCAGCCGCGACCCGGAGCGCCTGGCGCTGCGCCTGTTGCGGGAGGCTCGGGCCGTGGCCCGCGTTCGACACCCCAACGTGGTCACCGTGCACGATGCCGGTCGGGACGGCCGCGATCTGTTCATCGCCATGGAGCTGCTCCAAGGGCAGACCCTGCGCGAGTGGCAGACCGGGTCGTCGCGGACCGAAGCCGAAGTGATGGCGGTGCTGGTCCCCGCCGCCCGGGGACTGGCCGCCGCGCACGAGGCGGGGCTGGTCCATCGCGATTTCAAGCCCGCCAACGTCTTCGTGGAGCCGGGAGGTCGGGTGTGTGTGCTCGACTTTGGGCTGGCCCGCAGCCTCGACGAGATCGATCCGGAGGACGAGCCCACCGACGATCGCCTCAATCTCGATGCGCGCGCCGTCGATCGTCTGGCCACGCTGACCCGCACGGGGGCGCTGGTCGGCACCCCCGCGTATATGTCTCCCGAGCAGCTGCGTCGCCAACTCCTCGACGCGCGCTCCGATCAGTTTGCGTTCTGCGTCGCCGCCTACGAAGCGCTGGTGGGGCATCGGCCGTTCGCTGGCGGCACCGCCGCTGCCGTGCTGGTCAACATGCTCGATGGGACCCTGCGCCCGCCGCCCCCTGGAGTCACGGTCTCGGCCGCCGTGCTGGCAGTGCTACGCCGAGGGCTGCACGAGCAACCCGACCAGCGGTTCCCATCGATGGGCGCGTTGATCGAAGCGCTGGAGCAGACCCACGCTCGCCCCGCGTCGTGGCGTCGATGGATCGGCCTGGGAGTCCTCGGCGCGGCCGCAGCCGCAACGTTGGCCGTCGCATGGCCCGGGCGCGACGCGGGGCCGAGGCTCGCGGCGCACGGGGGGGCGCCCGATCCCAGCTCGAACCCCCGTGAAGGCGCGACCACAGACGTCGTCGACTCGAGCGCGCGCGACGACACCGATGACGGCCATGACTCCGAAGGATCGGGATCGGGTTCTGCGTCGCCGCCCCCCGTCGCGAGCCGCGGGCGGACCAAGATGTTCGTGTTTCGCGGCCCCGAGTACTTGCGCTTCGACCAAGCGCTCGACCGCACCGATCCCGGGTACCCTCGGTCGCTGTCGGACGGTCGGTTCGAGAAGATCTGGCCCCAGGGTCCCGATGCTGCGTTCGTCCTCGATGGAGGTGTATGGCTGACCCGGGGCACGGCACTGCTCCACTATGTGTTCGAGGGCGATGAGCCCGTGTTGCAAGCGGAGCCACCCCAGCGGCTGGGCGAGGGGCGTTGGGCGGCCGTGCAGGTGCCCAGGCTCGACGCGGCGTTCGTGCGCGATGGTCGTGCCTACCTGTTCGAGGGCGATCGCTACTGGCGGCTGGATGGGCCGCAGCTGGTGCTGGCGCCGCAGTATCCACGCGCGATCGACGAGGACGCATGGCCTGGGCTGTGGTCGGGCGACATCGATGCCGCCGTTCGGTCGACGCGCGGTGCGTACCTGTTTCGGGGTGCCGAGTACACGCGCTACGACCTCCAGCTCGTCGAGGCCGACCCGGGGTACCCCAAGGTCATCTCCGATGGGCTATGGCCAGGGATGGGCGGGCGTTGGCCCCGCGACATCGACGCGGCATTCCTGATACGGCTCGATGTGGGAGCGCCGGTCTCCTCCCGCACGCGCCCATGATGGAAGTCGCCCTGCGGGCATACGAGGGGCTGGTAGGGGGGTCGAGCCTGGTAGTGCCCGCCGCGATCGAAACGATCACGAACAATCGAGATCGTCGTAGCGGAGGTTTGGGATCGACCGGACGCCCACCTGCCACTGCGCTATCGTGAAGCCATGAAACTTGGCTTGGTCGTGCTCGGGCTGCTGGTGGCCAGCGGTTGCCGGGATGCAGCGCAAGAGCTGGGCACGGGTGTCGACCAGACCGACAGCCTGCTCCCGCCCCCCGACGAGCCTGGGGCCGGCTTGGTGCCGATCGGGGAGCCATGCGTCGACAGCAGCAATTGCATGGATCCCGGGATCTGCTCCGCGCCTTGGGATGGCACGCCATCGCCGCTGGTGTGCGCCAGCACGTGCATCCGCTCTGGGGACGATTCCAAGTGGTGTGCCGATGATGAGGCCTGCTGCGATCCCGACGCGCAGTGCGGGCCTCGTGGTCTGTGCACGGCGGCGGGTGCAGTCGATGACACCGCAGGCAGCACCATGGGGACCTCGGGCGGACGTACGGGGGAATCGACCGCATCATCGACGGACAGCGCGGGGAGCGGGGCCTCGAGCGGTCTGGGCACCACGGACAGTGCGGGGAGCGGGGCCTCGAGCGGTCTGGGCACGGACAGCGCGGGGACGGGGGGCACCAGCGGCGGCGGAGCCTCGTCCACGGGCTGACGCCTGCCCGACCGCGTCCTCACCGTTGCCCCCGCGGTCGGCCTCGTGCCATCGGTGGCAGGGACGACGTCTCCACGACGGACCGCGGGGCGCATCGGTCTCAACCCGCGAGGTTCAGGCCACGACCTGGTAGCCGAGGACGAGCAAGATGACGAGCTGATCGATCGCACCCACGGCAAAGCTCGCGGTGCGCCACGGCTGGATCCGGCCGACGTACGCGATGCTGTGAAACACGCGAGCCACGACGAAGACCCCAAACAGCACCCAGGCGGTCGTCACCGAGATCCCGGTCAAGGTCAGCAACAAGCCCGTGATGAGAAACAGCGGGATGTTCTCCAGCGCGTTGCGGTGGGCTCGGCGATAGCGACTGGTCCGGTCGTTGCCAGCCTCATAGACCACCGTTGCCTTGCTGTTGAGGACCGTGTCCTCGGGGTTGATGACCTCTGTGGCCTTGGCCCGAGACAGCGCCGTGTTGTTGGCGAGCACGAGCAGGTTGAGCCCCAGGACGACGGCACTGATCACATAGACAACGAACACGGGATTGGCGGTCATGGACATGGTGGTGTTCCTTCCACCTCCACGACGCAGGGCCCCACGCCAAAAAGACATCCCGCGCGACAATTGTTGGTGCGGGCGACCAGATCGGCCAATCTCCTCGATTGGCGGGCCCGAGACGAGCCCCGGGGGTGGAGGCGCGGTGATCTCGCTCAGGGCTCAGCGGCAGGGTGAGCGGACAACCACGCCTCGATCTCGGCTCGCAGGACTTGCGCTGGGTCGGCCATGCCCCGCGGTTGATCGCCGCTTGGGGTCGGGGGCAAGGTGCCGTGGGCGGTGGCCGCCAGGGCGCGGGCGCGGGCGAGATCCTGGGTCGCCAGTGCGCGGGCCAGCGCAAACCGAGGTCGCGCCAGCTGGGGATCTTCGGCTCCTTGCGCGGTGCGAATCTTCAGGGCGCGCTCGAGGTGTTCGGCCGCCTCGGGGCGCTCCAGAGCCAGCTCGCTGGTCCCCAGAGCATCGAGCCACCCCCGCAGCTTGGGGTCGTCATCGGCGACTTCGGCCTCCCGCATCGCCAGGCCCTCGGCCAACAGGGTCACCGCCTCGGCGTGCTGCCCCAGCTGCTGCGCCAGCTTGGCGAGGTTGAATCGCGCGCGGAGTGAGGAGGGGTGCTCGGGGC
>JAHZJA010000628.1 GCA_022601155.1 Deltaproteobacteria bacterium
CCGATCTCACCAGGCGGTGGTGGAACACATCGAGGAAGTCCCGCTTGATGTGGGACCCGTCCTCGTCTTGTGCGACCTCCTCCGCGATGTACAGCGGCATCGGGGTCATCGCCCCCGACACGCCGAGGAACGCCGTGGTGATCTCGTAGCGATAGGTGGGCTTGTCGAGCATCTGCTCGGCCGACTGCGGCACCCGAACCCGCTCGATCTTGGCCAGCTCGCCCGAGGAGAACGTCAGGTCGTGCGAGTGCCGAAAGCGAATCGCCTCGCCCGAGTAGGGGCCCTCGCCACCG
The DNA here is from genome assembly GCA_022601155.1 of Deltaproteobacteria bacterium. GTDB lineage: Bacteria > Myxococcota_A > Polyangia > Nannocystales > Nannocystaceae > Paraliomyxa. The sequence continues at coordinate 294 of JAHZJA010000628.1, forward strand.
ACTCGAATCGCGTCGGGGGTGAGCCGCTCGAGCATGCTCACCGACACGAAGAAGTTGTAGTGGCCGCCCGCGGCGAGCAGCCGCTCCTCCGCCGTCGGCTTGACGCGTCGACGCTGCTTGCGTTTGTCGATGTCGCGGGGGTCCTGCATCGGAATCACAGGATTTGCTGCCGACCGCTTCGAGCCGGCCAGCGCAGCATCGTCTTGGAGGGGTGCAGCCGCACCCGCAGCTCGTTGAAGGAGTTGAGCGGAGCGTGGTTGGCGTAGACCTCGTCGAGCACGCAGCCGAACAAGAAGGCCTCACCGGTGGTGCCGAGCTTCGACTCGTCGAGCTCGATGAGCGTCTGAACCCCACGAACGGGCGCGCCCTGCATCATCCGGGTGATGGGGGTGGAGTCGACGGTACGGATCGACTCGATCTTGAGCTCGTTGGCTCGCCCCAGCACCTGGCTGATGTCCTTGTGGAAGTTGTACAGCGCCAGCAGCGAGCGCAGCGTCTCGGCGTTGCCCAGGCTCTGGCGGTTGATGGCCAGGTGCGACAGCAGCCGCCAGTGCAGCTCGGATCCCAGCGGAGGTCGAACGGGGGTGGTGACCGGCGAGATGTTCTTGAACGCGGCGGCGGCTGATGTGCCGCGCGGCGTGGTCGAGATCTCGCCGAGCTGGAGCTCGGCCGGCAGCGAGCGGTTGGTGCACCGCAGGTCCAGCGACAGCGTCTCTTCCACCTCGGACGGAGCCACATCGCGGGGCGTCACCACCGACAGATACATGTCCGCCCCTTCGTCGATCGGCGAGGGCGTGGGCCGAAGCGTGTAGTAGGCGGCATCCTTGAGCTTGTCGCCGCCGTGCGCGAACCCGAAGAAGGGATGGTACGGACGGCGCTGGGTCTGCCCCTGACGAACACCGATGACATCGGTGACCTCGTAGACCTCCATGTGCTTGGGGTTGATCCCCGCGGCACGCAGCAGGTGCTCGTAGATCAATGGATCGAGCTTGAGCGGATCGCCCGAGACCTCGAACAGGTTGATGACGGGCGTGCAGTGCAGCCGAAAATTGTCCGGGGTGAGCCGCCCCTCGAGGGCCGGCGGGCGGTCGAACGTGAACCGCAGCTCGATCCGATCGTCGAGGAGCTCACCGGCCTTGTGCAGGTCGACCACATCGAGGAACAGGAACTTGCCCGGGAGCGTGAAGTACTCCTGCAGGTAGCGATAACCCGGCTGAGAGAACGTGGGCCACGGGAGCACCGCGTCGTCGTCGGACCACCCGATGGGCTTGACCACTTTGCCGCCGAGCGACGTGGAGTTCCCGCCGTTGCGGACCTCGACGTCGACGAGATGACGCCGCATCCACAGATACAGCGTGGCGCAGATCGACATGTCGCCATGCAGCAGGATCCGCATGCCCTCGCGCCGCATCACCACCGCGCGACCGGCCTCGGTCGTGTCGACCATCAACCGGATGACGGGGCGGGCGGCCGCGGTCTCGTCGAGCTGTGCGTCGACGATCTGCCACGGCAACAGCTCGACCTCTTGCGTGGTCCGGAACTGACACGAGGTGCCCTGCATCGGCGTGCTGGCGACCTTGGCTCCACGCGCGACGGGCTGGACCCCACGCAGCGCCTTGATCGACGGGCTGTACTGGATGATCGACGTCGCCGGAATCGGTCTCAGGAAATGCGGGAGCAGCAGCTCCGTGATGCCCTGGACGATCGCGGGAACGGCGTCGTCGACCTTCTCCCGGATGCGCGCGGTGAGAAAGGCGAAGCCCTCCAACAACCGCTCGACGTCGGGATCGTTGCCACGCTCGGCAAGTAGACCCGCCGTGGAAGGATGGACCAACGCAAACTCGCGGCCCATCTCTCGAAGGTACGCAAGCTCGCTTTCGTAGTACTTGGCGCCCACGCGGCGCTCACTCTACCTTGACTCGTCCGCCCTGCGACATCTCCGTTCGAACGCGAACGAGGCCCCGCCGCCGGTCGCCGACCAGGCGCGCTGAGACCTCGAATGCCAGTGTCAGAGGGTCAGGGCTCGCTACGATTCGCACCCTCACGTTGCGGAGGCGCGGCTCGTATTCCGCGATGGTGGAGCGGATACTCCGCTGAACCACCTGTGCCGCGGTGGGAAACTGATGAACCAAGTCGACGAAGTCGACCACACCGAAGCCGCGAGCGGCCGAGGAGTCCCCCAGGCGCGTGTTGAGTAGCGCCCGGAGGTTTCCAACGATGGAGTGGACTTCGTCGACCGGTCTCGAAGGATCGGCCGACGCGAGTCGCGATAGCAAACCTCGCGCCAAAGCCTATCCTTCAGCCTCGATCAGGTCTGCTCGCGCCAGCTGTCGAAGCACTCCGCACCAGTCGGGCAGTACGTCCAACGGATGTTGTGGAAGACGATTGCGACCTCTTCGGTGGGAGGCTCCATCGCCGCCGCGGGGTCGATCGTGTCCGGCGAGGTGCGGCGGATGGACGCGATACGTCCCTCGCCGATCTCGACGCTGAAGAAGTGCTCCGTGGTGCCGTCACCAGCCGGGTTGGGCCGGAAGAACTTGAACACACCCTCGGTGACCTCGTTGTTGCACATCGCACGTGCGAGGAGAGGCGACGACTTGTCGATCCGCTTGCGGATTACGACAGGCTCGTAGGTGCGACGACCGGTGGCCATCGCGGAGCCCTTCTCACGAGCAGTGCGCACCGAGTCGACGAACGAAAGGCACTCGATGGAGTCCTCTCGGCCGAGACTGGTTTGCGACGACTCGCCGTCAATCTTCTCGCCGTTGCAGTTCAGGTAGCAGTGTACGGTTTCCGCCATGCTCGCCAAGGTAGCAGTGGGATGTGGGCGCGGCAACCACTTCCTCGGCGATCGTCCTGGCTTTTTTTCCCGTGTTTTCGTTGGCTTGCGTTGGGGGCCACGGTCTTCAGCGGCTGCAACAGTAGCCACCGTCGCCCCGCATTCGAGCCCCATTGGTCGGTCGGAACAAGGGGCCGGTGTCAGGAGTATTGGCTGGATCAGGGCGCGCGAACGCGTGATGGCGTCTCGGTAATCGCGCGAGTCGACGGGCTCTCGGGAACCCGCCCCCGACGACCCGGGAGCAAAAACGCTTGGATGGGACGCAGACCCAGGTCATTCTCGGCGAGCACCGCTCATGCTCCGCATCACGGTTACCAAGGATGGCGAGTCGCCGCAGGTCAGCACCTTCGAGCAGCGGGAGATCACGATCGGGCGCACGACCGCCAACGATCTGGTCATCGGCGAGCCGGGGGTCTCCAGCAATCACGCGCGCGTGCTGACCACGGGCGACGGCCTCACCCTCATCGATCTCGAGTCCACCAACGGTACGTTCGTCAACGGTGAGCGGATCCGCGGTCCCGCGTTGGTCCAGCCCGGCGACGAAATCTACATCTGCGCGTACCGCCTCGACTTCAACCTCGGGGGCTCAGGACCCCAGCCCGAAGCCGGCGGTGCACCGTCGAACCTCGCGCCTCCGCCGATCGCCGACGGTCCCCCGATGGTCGGCGCCGGAGGCTCGTTTCCTGCGCCCGAGTACCCGACCCCGGCCGAGCTCGGACCCCCACCCCTGGGAGGTGCGCCGAGCAACCCGGCAGGACCACCGACGATGCCCCCGATGATGGGCGGTGCCCCGGCGCCCGACGAGGCACCCGCAATGGGTGCTCCGCCACCGTTGATGGATGGGCCTCCGATGATGGGAGGACCGCCGATGATGGACGCCCCGCCGCCTGTGGGGGCACCTCCACCCGTGGACGCCCCTCCGCCGTTGGCCGCCCCCGAGCCGATGAGCAGCCCGGCACCCGCACCGATGGCGCCACCACCCCAGGTCGCCGCACCCGAGCCCGCCCCGGCCCCCGCTCCGGTTCCCCGACCTCAGCCGGTCGGCTCCCGGCGTCAGGCCTGGGCCGCCGGGGTGCAGGCCCAGATGGCCCG
>JAHZJA010000629.1 GCA_022601155.1 Deltaproteobacteria bacterium
ACGACGGCCCACCATCGGCACCCGGGACAGCAACCGTCGCGCCTGGTCCTCCAGCAGATCGCCCCCAAAGAACTCACGCAGCTCGGGGTCGTGGCTGCGCCGACGGCCCGAGACGGCAGCCTCGACGTAGCCCGCGACCATCGCGATCCCCCGCAGGTCGCGGTCGGCCACCGACGCGGCAACCGCCTCGCTCGCGAGCACCAGCGGATGCAGGCCTACCTCCCACCCTTCCGCGCCGTGTCGGGCATACCCACGCCAGCCGTCCCGCACCACGCCCGGGGGTGCGGCCTCCACGATCAGATCCTCGAACACCGGGGTTCGCCACCCGCGATTGCGCGCGCGCAGCCCGGTGGTCTCGGCCCAGCGTGGCACGGACGCAATGCCCACGTCCTCGAGGCACTCCCGTCGCCACACGCGAATGTCCCCGCGCGGCAAGCCATCCACGACCGTTCGCTGGCGCAGCATCGACCCCTGCTCGTCGACCTCGCCGATCACGCACGACGCGATGCCGATCCCCCGGTCGCGATCGGATCGAGCCACCAGCTCCGCCATCAAATTGGGTGGGCACCGAAGGTCGGCCGCGAGGTTGACCATGTATCGATAGCTGATGCGATCCGCCTCGGCTTTTTCGGCCACCACGCGAAAGCCTTGGGCCAGCAGATCGGCTGGCCGTCGCGGATCACCGTTGGCGGTACGGGGCAGCGACACCCCATGGATCCAAGGATCGCGGGCTTGGGCTCGACGCAGCCGGCCCATCGTGTCGTCACTGCTGCCGTCGTCGAGCACGACCCAGATCACGGGCGGCCGCTCCTGGGCCCGGACCGTCGCCACGAGCTCATCGAGCATGCCCGCCTGCTCGCGGACCGTCGTCAGCATCAAGTAGTTGGAGGACGCGTAAGCCACACCAAGGACAAACCCCCATCGCAACGGTACCTCGTGGCTTCCGCCACCGCGACCACCGTCCGAGATCCGGACCGGAGGCAACTGGGCCCACCCGTAGCGCGTGCACCGAAGGAGCGTGCCGCGGTACAATCATCAAGCCCCGTCGTGGCAATCGGTCGCTTTTTCCGAATGGTCTCGTCGCTCTATTGGGTACATTGCGACCCGAGCTGTCCCTCTTTGGTTAACAGCTTCGGCTCCGTTACCAAACGAGCGCCCAAACGTGTGAGCGATGCCCGTGAGCTAGCTCTTTCGATGCACTAGACAGAATGATCCGACAAACAACATTAAGGTTTTCAGAATTGCGACTGTTGGTCCGCACATTCGTTTTGGCGTTTCCCCCCGGCCGCCGCCACCCGCATCGGAGATGATCGTGCCCGCTTCGTGTTCCAACCGCTTGCACCGCGTCGGCCTAATTGGCGCCCTGTTGCTCCTCCCGCTCGGCTGTGGACCCACGGCCACCGATGACGGCGAGGTCGAAGTCGACAGCCTCCGCGACGGTCTGTTCGTAGAACAAGGCTACGTCCAGGGTCGCTTCGAGATGCGCATCGCCTCGATGTTCGACGGCACCAGCCGAAACTCCTACCACGTCAAGACACCGGACCAGGTCGTCGAGATCGTCGTCGACTCGCTCGAGCAGGTCCCCGAGTACGACAGCTGGGTCCGCGTCGAGGGAGAGCTCGATCAGCAAGGGCGCTGGGTCGGTGACGAGCTGGTGGTCATCGCACCGCCACCACAGCCGCTCATCGACGCCGAGCCTCGCCCGCCGCGGCGCGTCGGCACCGTGCTGGTGTTCTGGAACCAGCAGTCGCTGCCCAACGGTGAGGCAGCGGCGAGCATGTACACCAACGACCGCTCGACCAACGTCTACTACGGCGAGAACTCGTACGGCATCGAGACCCTGGCCGGGAAGGTGTACGGCCCCTACGAGATCGAAGATCCCGGTGGGTGCAACGCCAACCTCATCAGCAACCGAGCGGAGGCGGCGATGATCGAACGCGGTCACGACCCCAGCCAGTTCCGCCAGATGATGTTCCACTTCCCCAACTCGTTTCCGAGCGGACAGGGTTGCGGCTGGGCGGGCCTGGCCTCGGTGGGTAGCCCGGAGAACCCGGCGCGCAACAGCTGGTACAACAGCTCGTTCGGCTGCGTGGTGCGAAACCAGGAGCTCGGCCACAACTACGGCATGGGGCACTCGCACGCCTACAACTGCCCGGGCGTCCCCGACGGTCTGGACCACAACCTCTACGAGGATTGCGAACACATCGAGTACGGCCACCCCTACGACCCCATGGGCGGAGGGTGTGGGCACATGAACGTCGTGCAAAAGACGTTCATGGGCTGGCTCGACGGGTGCAACATCGTCACGACGACCTCCGACGGCATCTTCAACCTGCTGCCCAACGAGCTGCCCTGTAACGGTACGCAGGCCCTGCGCTTCCGGAGCTACGACGGCCGCTACTACTACCTCGAGTACCGCAACGCGATGGGCGAGTTCCCGGCGGGCTCGGGTGTGCTCATCAACGTCGCCAACGAGGTCTCCGGCTTTGGCCTGCCCAACTACGTGCTCGATGAGCAGGGCGACAACACCAACGGCTACCTCCACGAGGGCGACACCTTCACCGACCCTGGCGGCGCGGGCATGTTCACGGTGCTCGAGGAGCACGACACCCACGCGGTGATCCAGGTGACGCTGCCCGACGGCGGCGACGGTGCTCCACCCTCGTGCCGCGACGGCACGGAGCCCGTCGACGACGGCAACGCGGTGGGCTCGCTCGAGTGCTCGGCCGTCCCCTACCCCGGGGACATCACACCGCCCGAGGTGACGATCACGTCACCCACCAACGGTGAAGTGTTCGTCGAGGGCTCGGACTTCATCATCGCTGCCGAGGCGTCGGACGACCGCCAAGTCGTCGAGGTGGAACTCTACCTCAATGGTGAGCCGTTCGACGTGCTCACCGAGCCGCCCTGGGAGTGGCCCGCCACCAACACTCCGGCGGGGACCTACGAGTTTGGCGTGATCGCCCGAGACGCGCGGTCGTGGACCCCGAGCCAAGCGGTGACCATCCAAGTAGAGGTCGCGGCTCCGGCCACGACCGGTGAAGACGAGAGCGGCGAGCCGCCATCGTCCGACACGACCGGCGAGGAATCCGATGACGAGAGCACGGGAGGAGCGTCCGCGACCGAGGCGGCCGACGGCTGCGGCTGCCGCAACACGGGCGGATCCGGCGGTGCCGGGTTTGGCCTGATGCTGCTCGCATTGGGCTGGATGCGCCGACGCAACGTGGCCTGACCGCACGGTCCACCACGACGGTCATCATGGCCGCCGGGCACTCGCCTGGCGGCTTCGTCGTTTCTGGCCCCCAGCTGCAGTCATTCAGCCAGCGGCTTGGTCGTGCGTGGGCACGCCACGTGGCGTGTTTGGCCATACGGTGGCCGTCGGTCAAGATCGTGTGCTTGTCGGTGATCCACAGGCCAGCTCGGCAACATCTTTTCGTACCGGGGCCGTCTATAT
>JAHZJA010000630.1 GCA_022601155.1 Deltaproteobacteria bacterium
CCCTGCTGTGGGTCTCGATCCTCGGCCTCCTGGTCGCGATGGTGCATGGCCTGGGCCGCGCCATGCTCCGCCCCGAGATCCTGTGTGCACCTCGCAGCAACCCCGGCGCCTTCGAGCGACGCTCCAATCTTCGGCCGGCCCTGGTCATCGTGGCCGCAGTCGCCGGGGCCGGAGCCATCATCGCCCCGCTGTCGGCGGGATACGTCTGGTTTGCGATCGCCAAGCCCCAGGAGGTTCCGCCGCCGGCCCTGCTCACCCTGGTCCAAGTCACCACCATCACGGTCCTGGTCGCGTGCATCGTCGCGTTCGTGATCGTCGCCATCGATCTACGCCGCGACGTGGTCCGGGCCAGCCACCAGGTTGGTGCCGTGGTCAACGAGCAGCCGCCGCAGACGCTGGTGCCTGGCTCACTGTCCACGGGCGAGATCTACAGGCTGGTCGAGGCGGTCGACAGCCTGATCGCCCGCATCCGCCGGGCGACCGTCGCCAAGTATGTCGCCATCGAGAAGGCCAAGGAGGGCGACCGCCTCAAGAGCCAGTTCCTCGCCAACATGAGCCACGATCTTCGCTCGCCGCTCAACTCGATCCTCGGGTTCTCCGAGCTGTTGCTGCGGGGGATCGACGGGCCGCTGCACGATGATCAGCGCGAGATGGTGCAGACCATCCACGACAGCGGGCGAGAGCTACTGCAGCAGATCGACGACATTCTCGACACGGCCAAGCTCGAAGCCCGACGCCTCGACCTGCACCCCGAGCCCACCCCGCCCGCGAACATGCTCCGCCGGGCCATCCAGAACGCGCGACCGCGACAGCGGGGCGAGCTGGACTACGTCACCGAGGTGGCACCGGGGCTGCGGCCCGCGTTCGTCGACCCCTTTCGCACCGTGCAGGCGCTCACCAACATCGTGCAGTTCGCGGGCGAGCGCATGTCGACGGGCACCATCCGCATCACCGTCCGTGAAGGCCGGGTCAACGACGGTCGGCGGATCTTCGTGCAGGTGCACACCCCCGTGAGGCCTGCCTCCACCGAGCAGCTGTCGCGCGCGCGCCAGGGCTTCTACCGGATCCCCGGCCACCGAGGTCTGGGCCTGGGCCTGCCCATTGCCGGGGCCATCCTCGAGCTGGGTGGCGGTAGCCTGAGCATCGAAGACCTGGGCCAGGGCATGGTGTTCACCGCCGCGATGCCGGCCCCCCAGAGCCGGGCGTCGTGGCTGCGCATGCGGGCGATATCCGACGACGACGACCCCCGCGGACAGCGATGAAGCTCTCGCAGCGCACGGCCTGGCCGGTGGCCGACGGTCGCTGGGCCCAGGCCCGGCCGCCGACCCCGGACGCGTTGGACCTGACCACGAGCAACCCCACCGCGGTGGGACTGGTGCATCCGCCAGGCATCCTGGAGTCGCTGGCCGACCCCGAGGCCAGCCGCTACGACCCCCGCCCGCTGGGCCTGCCCCAGGCCCAACGCGCGGTGGCGAGCTACTACGGTCAGCGCGGGCGCAGGGTCGACCCCGACCGCGTGTGGCTGTGTGCCAGTACCAGCGAGGCCTACGCTCGCCTACTGACCTTGCTGTGCGATCCCGGTGATGCCGTGGCGGTGGCCCAGCCCGGCTATCCGCTGCTCGACATGCTCGGCGACGTCGCAGGGGTCAGGCGCGTGCCCTACCCCCTGGCCTACGACGGCGCGTGGCACCTCGACCGCGCGGGGCTGCACGCCGCCCTGCACCGCGATCCCAGCATCCGGGCGCTGGTGGTCATCGCTCCCCACAACCCTACCGGGCATGTCCCGTCGAGTGCGGAGTGGCAGGTGTTGGTCGATGTGGCACGACGACACGAGCTGGCGCTCCTCGTCGACGAGGTCTTCGCGGACTACCGCCTGTCTGCGGATCCTTCGTGGCTCGACGTCGAGACCGCCGACGTGACGACCGTCGTGCTCTCGGGTCTGTCCAAGGTCGCCGCGCTGCCCCAGCTCAAGCTGTCGTGGGCGGTGTTCCACGGAAGCTCGGACGAGCTGGACGAGCTGCGACGCCGGGCCGAGCTGCTCGCCGACGCGTTCTTGAGCGTGGCCACGCCCGTGCAGCGAGCCCTGCCCGCGCTGCTCGCCGCCGCCGATGACCTCCAGCCCCGGATTCGCGAGCGGCTGCAGACCAACCTCCAGATCTTGCGCGAGGCCGTGGCCGGACGCCCGGTCGACCTGCTGCCCGTGACGGCGGGATGGACCGCGCTGCTGCGGCTGCCCACCATCGAAGGCCTCGACGACATCGGCTGGGCGCTGCAGTTGCTGTCGGTCGGTGTCCGTGTGGACCCTGGGTTCTTGTTCGACTTGCCTGCCCCCCCGCGGGTGGCCGTCTCGCTGCTGACCCCGCCCGCGACCATGACCGAAGGCATCGAGCGACTGCTGGACCACGTCGACGCGGTGGTACGCGGAGCCAGCGCTCCGCGAGCGTGAACGTGCGGCCGGCCTCACCAGGTGGCCTGGAGCTCGTTTTCAGACCTCGTCGCACTTCGAGCGCCGTCGGGCCGCGAGCACCCGGGTGGGCGGGAGGCACCGAGCCTTGCGACCGACGACCTCTCAGCGCCAGCCGTGGTCGTCGCAGCGCACCACGCCATCGAGCCGCGGCGCCGGGCCATCGGCTCCCACCGCGGGCTCGATCATCGGTCCGAGCCAGCTGCCTGCGATCGCGTGCAGCGGATCGGCGACACACGCGACGCTGTGGCTCGGCGGCGCGGGATGGACGACACGACAATCGAAGGCGGGGCAGGTCTCGATGATCTTCATGGTCGCAGGCTCGAGCGGGGGGACTGCGGAGGTACCACGCTGTCGCACCAAAGGCGACGGCGACCTACCCATCGAACGCTCACGATCACATCGACCGCCCACGGGCGAACACTGCTCCGCGTGCTCCATGTGGGGACTCACGTAGTCGCCACACACGCCATGGATCCTGGGCTTGCGCTGGAGCA
>JAHZJA010000631.1 GCA_022601155.1 Deltaproteobacteria bacterium
CGAGACCAGAGCCAACGCCCTGCACAATCACGCGATCGTGCTTCGGCGCGACAACCGTCTCGACGAGGCCGAGCGGCTGCATCGAGAGGCCCTCGCACTGCGCTCGACGGGCCCCGAGCCCACCGCCGAGCGGCTGCACTCGCAAGCCGCACTGGTCAGCGTCCTCGCCAGCCAACGACGCTTCGACGAGGCCAGGACCTTGGCCCTGGCCGTGCTCCACGGCCGCACCGAGCTGTTCGGCCCGCTGCACCCCGATGTCGCAGGAGCCCACGTCAACCTCGGCTGGCTCGCCAACGAGATGGGCTCACCCGAGGCGGCGGTGAAGCACTACCGGGCAGCCATCGAGGCATGGCGGCTATCGCACCGCACCGTGCATCCCGACGTCGCGGTGGCACGTGCCAACCTGGGCGCGGCATTGGTGGAGACCGAAGATTTCGAGGGTGGGATCGCCCAGACTCGGCTCGCGCTCGACATCTACCGGGAGATCCTCGGCCCCGAGCACCCGTCGTACGCCAAGACACTGGGCAACCTCGCCTATGCCCACATGCGCAGCGGACAGCTCGAGCAAGCGCAACGGGAGTTCGAGCAGGCCCTCCAGATAGAGCACTGCGACGAGGAGGGGGCCCATCCGCGGTGCGCGGTCTACTCGTCCAATCTCGCCACGACCGAGGCCGGGCTCGACAACGACGACGCCGCCCTCGAGCACTGGCAGCGAGCACTCGAGATCCTCGAGGCGACCCCGAGCAAGCCTGGCAGCAAGGTCAAGCCGCTGACGGTGATGGGCCGGTTCCTGATCAGCCGAGGGCGGGCCGACGAAGCGGTACCCCTGCTTCAGCGCGCAGTGCAGCTGAGCGAGGGCGTCCTGCCACGCTTGCGCGCCGCGGCTCAGCTGGAGCTTGCCCGGGCCCATTTTGCCAATGGCGACCGCGAGGCAGCCCGAGCCCCCGCCCTCGCCGCCGTGCGGGACTGGACAGAGGCCGGGAAACGCCACGAGGACCAACGGAAGCAGGCTCAGGCACTGGTCGAGCGGCTCGGCTGAGGCAGCGCCACCCGCTACCGGTCGAGCCTGTGGTTGGTCACTGGCGGCACACTGCCAACATGCTGGGTGGCGGGCTTGCTGCGACACCTCGCCGCCGAGACACGACTGGAGTCACGCTGCCAACGCCGACTGTCGCGAGGTCGCGCCACCGCCTGCGGTCGAGACCCTGCCGAGACGGTGCCGACCCCTCGGGGGCGTCGGCGAGCGCTAACGCTCGCGCCGCCACACCGCGAACGACGAGGTTCACCGCAGGTGACCGGTCGTGGTCAGAAGCACAGCAGCTCGTCCGAAGCGTCATCGCAGTCGGTCCGATCGTCGCAAAGCCCGGCGCATGCCACAGCGCCCCCGTCGTCGCACGTCCACGTGCCCTCCTCGTCCTCACCCCCTGCACAGTCGACGACGCCGTCGCACTGATAGTTGGCGGGGATGCAGGTACCGTCCGCGCACGCCCCTTCCATCGCTCCGCACGACGACGGCGGCTCCATGCACCCTTGCTCGTCGGAGCCGTTGGCACACTGCGCAGTCCCGTCGCATCGGTTGGCCGCGGCGATGCAGTTGCCGTCGCCGCAGGAGGCCTCGGCGGGGCCACACGAGCCCGGGGGTGCCCCCGGCTGGCCGTTGCAGCCTTGCTCGTCCTCGGAGGCGATGCACTGGGCGAAGCCATCACAGACCTCCGCTTCCGGAATGCAGGAGCCGTCGATGCATGCCACCTCGTCCATCTCGCAATCGGAGGAGGGGGTGTCGCACTCCGCGTTCGACCCGACACACGCACCGCTGTCGCACCGCGTGTGGCCGGCCGGGCATGTGCCCGCAGCACCGGGACAGTCGGTGGCAAGCCCCGTGACCGCGTGCACCAGCGTGACGCCCATACGCACGTCGCTGTCGCCCGCCCCGGGATCGAGCAAGCGGTAGCTGACACACTGGCCCTCGGCGCCCACCACCATGATCTCGAGTGCGCTGATCGTCGACCGCCAGCCCCCTTGCCCGCGACTGCCCGTCATCATCTGGGTGCCGCCCGAGGCCCCGTCTACGTACACCGTGCCGCCATCGGGCACCCGCGGCGAGAACCCATAGCGGGTGCTCCCATCGCGATACTCCCACTGTCCCTTCGCTTGCGACGGGGCGTCGCCGCTCGGAGACGGCTGGCTGGGGGGTGCCACCCCAGCGGGGCTACCGAGCATCGCACGCTCGTCGTAGTCCCCGGATGCGCACGCGGCAACCGCCAACATCCATCCCCCTGCAACTATCAGCGCTCGCGAACCCATGGCTGTCGCCCTCGACACCTGGGTTGCGCGAGTGGGCCGAGCGGTTGTCCCAGGAGACGAACGCAGGGCCGAAGACCCTGCTTTGCTGCTCTACTCGCGGACCTTGCCGCGGATGGACACCGCCCACTCCCCCAGCTGCCGCAGCGAGACCTCGGCGGCGCCAGCGGGCATGGGCAGCTCACCGAGCTGTTGATCGAGCAACCGTCGGGCCTTCACCAAGCGCGACTTGACCGTCGCCGAGCTGATACCCATCACCTCACCGATCTCGCGGGTGCTGAAGCCCTCCCAGTAGTGCAGCTCCAGCGTGATCTGTAGATCGAGGGGTAAGTGTCGCAGGGCGACCAGCAGCTTGCGCTGCTCGGCCCGCCGCGCGGCGACCATCGAGATCCCCTCGGCGTCCGAGGCGGCCCACCGCTCCTGCAGCGACCCGTGCGGCTGCTCGCCCCGACGGACTTGGTGGTAGCGCAGGAACATCAGCAGCTGATTGCGGGCCACGCCCAGCAAGAACGGCCGAAAGCGTTCGATCGAACTCCAGCGATCCCGCGACTCGAGGCAGGCGAGAAAAGTCTTCTGCACCATGTCGGTCACATCGTTGGCCGACGCGAGCCGACCGGAGAAGAACCGAAACACGCTGTCGAAGTGCCGCTGGAACAGCCGGTCGCCCGCGGTCCCGTCCCCCGATTGCCACGCCCGCAGCAGCTCCAGATCGTCGGGCTCGGTCTTCGGGGACATCGGTGCCTACGCTAGCCTCCGTGCCCGCCGCTCGCCAGGCGGGGAAATCCCCCCTGCCTTCAGGTTTGCGCCCTTGGCGCGCAATTGGTGAGCCCCGAGGTGCGCCGCGGCCCCAGGCTCGGTATCACCGCAGTGGAAACCGCTGCATGCCCACCGCCCACCAGATTGCCGCCCTCGCTCGACTGCACGGCATGCAGCTCACCGAGCGCATCACGTTGCACGCGGACGCCCTGGTGGACGCGCTCGCGCGGCAGCTGGAGCTGGTGGCCTGGGACCGCGAGCAGCTGGTCGGCCAGCTCCAACAACGGGTGACGCAGCTGCTGGACGAGCGCCCGCGCGTGCGCGAAGGCCCGCCCGTCCGCGTCATCGAGCGCCGCAGCCAGCCGCTCGAGGCGATCGAAGCGGTGTGGAGCTGGCTACGGCATGGACGACCGGTCCGTCTGCAGCTCGAGCCCGACGCCTGCACGGCGGCAGCCGAGCTGCTCGAAGACATGGTGTCGCTGTTTCCCGAGGGCGTGCTCGAGGTCGATGATGGCATCGTGGCCCCCGACGAAGCGCTCGCGGACGGCGGTGTCGACACGCCCGGGCGCCGCATCGCAGTGATCGACTCCGACGCCGATCGCGAGCTGGCGGCCTACGTGCTCGCGCGTACCGGTCTGCGCCGCAATGGCGTCGACCCCCGCGCGGTCAAGATCGCCTACGCGGTTGGAGACCTCGAGCTGCTGCAGCGACACATGCGTCGACTGTGGGTCGGCGTTCGGGTGGGACCCGCCGACGATCCCGACTCCTTCATGGGACCGGTCCTTCCGCAGGCGTGCGAGGCGTTCTTGGAGGCGCATGCGCAATGGAAGGGCCACGATGCGGTCGAGACCTGGTGCCCCGGTGGTCGCTTGCACCGCGCAGGCGACTCCCACTGCTACATCGCGCCTGCGCTGTTCGGAACCCAGTGGCCAGCGCCCGAGCTTCCGTGCGACGGACCGATGGTGGTCGTGGTGGCGTGCGACGACGATGCTCAGCTTCGCGAGGCGGCTGAGGCGGCGCGCAAACTCGACGGACAGGTCGTCCAGATCGGCGGCCGACCGGGGTTGGTGCGCCACGTCGACCGGCACGTGCGTGGAGCGTTGTTGGTCGAGAGGCTTCCGCCGGGGATGCCCGAGCCCCGTCCGGTGTGAACGGCGGCCCGGAGCAATCCGATTGGTTTCGAGGTCTACTCCAGCCCGTTGGCGCGGAGCATCATCGCCTCGAGCTCGGCGTCGTCGATGACCCCGTCGCCGTTGGGGTCGTCGACCGTGCACTCACCCACGCCGCCGCAGACCTGCTCGAGCTGCGCTTCATCCAGTGTCGTCATTGGGAGTTCATTCATGCTCGTCCTACGCGGCGGCGCCCGCGTCGGATCGGCTCGATGCTCCTCAGTGCCCCAACAGGGTCTGTCGGAACTCGGCGACACGCTCGTCGTACCGGCCCTGCGTTCGCACCAGCTGCTCCCGCAGCCCCTTGAGCGTCTCGAGTGGCATCTCCCGCGTGCCACGCGTGGCCAGCCATGTCGGCAGCCGGCCTCCCGGATCACTGTCCACCTGATACTCGACCCGCGTGCGCTGCGGTCCATCCGCCCACAGGTGATAGTGGCCCACCAAGTAGGTCATCCGCACCACACCATCTTCGGCGGGACGCTGGGGATGCACGGTCGCGGTAAAGTCGACCCGAACCTCCCGCTCGGCGTCGAGCACCTTCACCTCGCTGTCGAGCACCACGTCGCGATCGGGGACGGGCCAGGGTGTGGCGGTGCGGTTGTAGACGACGCCCGTCGTCTCCGAAGTCTGGGCGACCAACGCGGAGTCGGAGCACGAGAAGATCCACTCGTCGTGCCGATCGGCGTCGGTGATCACCGCCAACACGACCAGCAGTGGCGCCTCGACCACCCCCACGCCGCGGAACACGGGCAGCGGGCTGCTGTCGCTGGGGCGCGAGCTGACGGCGACGCCATCCTCATCGGCGACGGGCTCCCATGCCGCCTCGGTGGAGGTCTCGCTCGCAGCGGGCGCGCCCGACGACGAAGCCCTGGCGGGGGTGGCGGGCGACGTGGTCGGGGCCGGGGATGGGCGGCACGCGGCAATCCCCAGGAGTAAGGCCAGCAGGGGGGTGCAGCACGCAGCGGCGGGACGAGTCGGCACGGCGACAGGAGCCTGGCACACTCATGGCGTCCGCTCCATGATTCCGCGCTGGCAACCCCGTGATCCCGACTGGGAGGACAAGGTCCGCCGCAGCTTCGCGCGCCAGACGGTCATGGCGCTCATCGGAGCGACGCTGACCGTCGTACGCCCGGGCGCAGTGGAGATCCAGCTCCCGTTTCGGGCCGATCTATGCCAGCAGCACGGATTGTTCCACGCGGGCATCACCACCACGGTGGCGGACTCGGCCGCCGGGTATGCCGCCTTCAGCTTGTTCGAGCCGGGGACCATGGTCCTCACCACCGAGCTCAAGATCAACCTGTTGGCGCCCGCCCACGGCGACCGGCTGCGGGCGACCGCTCGGGTGATCAAGCCAGGCCGCACGATCACCGTGGCCGAAGCCGATGTGTTCGTGCGCCGCGAGGGCGTGGAGATCCACTGCGCGCGGATGTCATCGAGCCTCATCAGTCGACCCGAAGCCTGACCCGGGCTGCGATGCGGCTCAGGAAGCGTCGTCGAGCTGACGCCGAATCGACTGGCACCAATCGTCGAAACCGCGGTGCGTCGATGCAACCAGCTCGGCGTTGGCGTTGGCCGTCATGTGTTCGTGGAGCAGCTGCCGCCCCTTGCGAAGCTTGCTCTTGACCGTCCCCACGGGTAGCTCGACCACCGCAGCGACCTCGCGATCGGTCAGCCCTTCGAAATAGGCCATCTCCAGCAGGATCTGTAGCTGCAGCGGCAACAGCCGAAGACAACGAAGCAGCAGCCGCTGCTCTTGTCCCTGGGCAATGGCGTGCGCGGGCGTCATCTGCGAGTCGATGAGGCGGCTGACCGACAAGTCCTGCGGTGATCCGGGACGACGATCCCGCCAGTGGCGAAACAGCTTGTTGCGGGCAATGCCGAACAAGTAGCCGCGGAAGCCCGCCTCCCCGCGCAGCCGGTCGCGGTTTTCGACGCAGGCCAAGAACGTGTCCTGGATCAGATCGTCGACGTCACCGGCCACCTTGTTGGCGAAGAACCGATACATCGACGAGAAGTGACGCTCGACCAAGGTACGGCCCGCCGCGGCATCACCCTCGCGCCACGCGGCCAGCAACGTGAGGTCATCGGACACCAGCCGCGGAGTATACAAAAGCGATCGGTACGGGTCGTCCCGCCGACGCACGAAGCCCACAGAGCGAAGGTCTCGCTCCGTGGGCGGTTGGGGGCGGTTGCCTCTGGGCTCAACTGGCGGCAGGCGGGGTGATCACACCAAAAGCCACGCCAGTGGGGTCGGCGGCGATCGCCATGCGCCCCACGCCTTCGGCCTCCCACGCGGGCGCCAGCACGGTGCCACCATTGCGCTCCACTCGGGCCAGGGTGTCGTCCACGCTCGCGACGTCGACCCAGGCGACCCACATCGCGGGGGCGCCGGGCTTCATGTGCTGCATGGCGCCGCCTCGCGTGGAGGTGTCGGGGGCGAGGATGTGATACGCGCCGTTGGGCATCTGCATCTCGGCCGTGGGCAGGCCGAGGGCGTCATGGATGAAGTCCAGGTCCTTGTCGATCGCGCTCGAGTGCAGATCGACCCAGTGCACGCTGCCCTCGCCCAGTTCCCGATCCTTGTCGTCGGCGTTGGCCTCGTGAAACAGGCTGAAGTGGGCGCCACTGGGGGTCTTGACCGTAGCGAACCGGCCGGGGGCGATATCGGTGGGGGGTACCACGACCTCGCCGCCATGCTTGGCGACCGCCGCTGCGACCGCGTCCACGTCTTCGACGCGCAGGTAGTTGTTCCACCACGAGGCTTCGCCGTCCATCTGGGGTCCGCGGATATGGGCCAGCGGGACGCCGTTATTGGCGAACATCCGCATCGTCTCGCCGCCCATCTCCATCTCCTGCGTCTTCCACCCGAGGACCTCGGGGAAGAACGCCAGGGTCTTGGCGGTGTCGGTGCTCACGATTCCATTCCAGCAGAAGGTGTTGTTGCTCAGTGCCATTGTCTCGTTCGTCCGTTGGGTGACAGGGGTCGACAGCCAGACGACGTCCGTCCTGGCCGCAGATCGACACCCCGTTCGAATTTTCTGTGGCGCGGTCGAATTTCGCCGTCTACCGTCGTATCCGGCCTCTGGCACGCGCTGTGTACTCGATTGGCTGGGGGTTGGAACGGTCGTGCGCGGCGCGGTCTACCGTGAAGTGATGTCCAACAGACCAGGGCCCCTGCCGTCGAAACTTCTCACCCTCATCCTGGCTACGGTCGGCGTGGGGGCGGGCTGTGCCGCCCAGGAGCCCGATGACGAGGGCACCGAGGCCGACCAAGTCGGGGTCGCCGCCCAGTGCGTGGCCGACGACGACTGCCCGCAGGGCTCGGGCTGCGTCGACCACGACGACGGCAGTGCCTACTGTTTCCGGTTGTGTGTGGACAAGGCCGAGTGCAACGCCCACCGCGACGCCGACGCCGAAGCCAATTGCTCCTCCAACATCACCTATCTCGGCGACGACCTCGGCAAGGCCTGCGTACCGCCCCAGGCCAGCTGAACGCAGCGCCCATGCCAGGGCACGAGGGGTTTCGTCCTCCGCCTGACCATCGTCCGGCAGTAGGATCCCACCATGTCCGCGCTCGGCCCCATCACGCACTTCGGACCCGATGCGCTCGTGGAGGCACTGGCCGGTCTGCGCGCTCGGGGCATCGAGCGGCCGCTGCTCATCAGCGGGACGAGCTCGCGACACGCCGAACATCTCGACCCGGCGCTGGCGGGGTGGGCCGTGCGGCGCTTCACCGGGGCCCGTGTCCACGTCCCCCGAGCGACGGTCGATGCCGCGACCGCGGCGTTGGCCGAGCACGAGGCCGACGCGATCATCACCGTGGGTGGAAGCTCCGCGACGGGTCTGGGCAAGGCACTGCGACTGCATCACGCCCTGCCGTTCGTCGCGATCCCCACGACCTACGCGGGCTCGGAGATGACGCGGATCTACGGGATCACCGACGGCAACGACAAGACCACCGGGCGAGACGATCGCGTCAGACCCGATGCCGTGGCCTATGTGCCCGCGCTGCTGGCCACCCTGCCGCCCAGCTCCACCGTGCAGAGCCTGTTCAACGCGATGGCGCACCCCATCAGCGCGCTGTCGACGGGAACACTGGGGCCGGATGCTCGAGCCGAGGCGGTGGACGTGGTCGCGAAGCTGCTGCGCGCCACGGTGAAGCTCGCCGAGCGGCCGCAGCATCGAGCGGCCCGGATCGATGCCGCCCGGGGGTGCAGCGCGGCGGCGCGGATCCTCGATGCCCATGCGATGGGCGACCACCACCGGGTGGCCCACCGCTTGGGGGGTCGCTTCGATCTGCCGCACGCACCGCTGCACAGCGTGTTGCTGCTCGCATCGCTCCGGGGGCTGGAGTCGGCCGAGCCCGACGTCTACCGCATGCTCATCACGGCCCTGCCCGAGGCAGACCCGCTCGCCGCCTTGTTCGACGCGCTGACGCTGGTCGATGCACCCACCTCGATTCCCGCCCTGGGGGTCGAGGCCGCCGACGCCCGGGCGGCCGTGGAGGAAACCCTGGGTCCGATTGCCTGGCTCGAGCCCGCCCTGCTGGGACGCCGCCCGTCGACCCTGGTGCAGTGGCACGCGTGGGAGCACGGGCCTGCGCTGTCGGTGTTTGGCGACCCGAGCACCGCCACCGACGTCGTGCTCGCCATCCACGGCCGCGGTGCAACGGCAGACGCAATCGTCCAACGGGCCAGAGAGATCGTTGGCGATGCGCCCAAGATCGCGATCGTGGCCCCGCAGGCGGATGGTCCTGCGTGGTACGCCGCGTCCTACCGCAGCGCCTACGCCGAGGCGGGCCCTGCCGTGCAGCACGCGGTACAGACGACCACGGCTGCGCGACAGTGGGTGGCCACCCACGCCCCCGCCGCCCGAGTGCACCTGTTCGGGTTTTCTCAAGGGGCATGCGTGGCGCTCGAGGTCGCGGCCACCTGCCCCACTCCGTTCGCCAGTGTCGTGGCGCTGGCCGGGGCCCGAGTTGGCCCCGTCGCAGCTCGGCCTGCGATCGAGCAGAGCCTCCGCGACGTGCCCGTGCTGTTGGGTGTCGCCCACGACGACCGCTGGGTCGACCACGCCGATGTCGAGGCCACGGCCCTCGCCCTGGCGGCCGCAGGCGCCCGCGTGCAGACCCTGCGGTCACCCGGCGATGCGCACGAGATCTCGGGACGGCAGCGCATCCGGGCGCGCGAGCTCATCACGGGCCGGGGCACCGAGCCTGGGGGGCACGGCTTCGGCAATGCCCACGCCAGCGAGGCCTTGCCCGGCGCCCTGCCTCCCCGGCAAAACAGCCCCCGCCGCGCCGCCTATGGCCTGTATCCCGAGCAGTGGAGCGGCACGGGATTCGTCGCTCCGCGGCACGAGAACCTGCGGACCTGGGTCTACCGGCTTCGACCGGCGGCGGGCCATCGACCGTTTGCACCGCTCCCCCACCCCACGCTGTGCGAGGACTTTGCCGAGCGCCCCCCCGAGCCCAACTTGGTGGGATACCGCCCGCTGCCCATGCCCACGACGCCGACCGATTTCGTCGATGGCCTACACACCTTTGGCGGACACGGCCGCGCTGCCTCGCGCCGCGGGTTTGCCATCCATCTGTACGCCGCCAATCGCAGCATGGAGCACCGCGCCTTCTACGATGCCGACGGCGATCTGCTGATCATGCCGCAGCAGGGAGTCATCACCCTGCGTACCGAGCTCGGAAACTTGGAGGTGGACCCCGGTCACCTGGCCATCGTCCCCCGGGGGATCAAGTTCTCGGTGCTCTTGCACGAGCCGTACGCGCGAGGGTTCGTGGGCGAGGTGTTCGGGCGGCACTTCGAGCTGCCGGATCGAGGCGTAGTGGGGGCCAATGGGCTCGCGGACGAGCGGCACTTCGTGGTCCCTTCGGCCTGGTTTTGCGATCGCCCGCAGCCGGGGTTCGTGCTCACGGCCAAGTTCGGCGGACACCTGCACCAGACCACGCTCGACCGGAGCCCCTTCGACGTGGTCGCCTGGCACGGCCGATACACGCCGTATGCGTACGACCTGGCGATGTTCAGCCCGGTGTCCAACGTGGCGTTCGACCACATCGATCCCTCGGCGTACCTCGTGCTCAGTGCCCCGCTCGACGAGCGAGGGGCCGATGCTCTGGACCTGGTCGTCTTTCCACCGCGCTGGGACGTCACCGAACAGACCCTGCGGCCGCCGTTCTTTCACCGCAACGTGATCACCGAGTTCAACGGGATCGTGCGCGAGACAGCGAGCGAAGGCAGCCCCTTCGCCGCCGGGAGCTACTTCGTCACCCCCTCGATGACGGCCCACGGGGTGGTCGACCGTGCGGTGGAGCGCGCGATCGGCATGACCGACGCCCAGGCCAACCACCCCACTCGCAGCAGTGATCGCTCGCTGTGGTTCCAGTTCGAAACGGCGGTCCAGCTGTCGCTCAGTCGCTGGGCGGCCACCAGTGAAAACCGCGTAGACGACTGGCCCGACGTGTGGGGCCGCTACCGCAGCTACTACGACCCACACGGCGGTGGATGATCGCCCGCCCGAACATCGCCCCAACCACGAACAACGCCGCCGGCCTCGAAGGGCGCGGCGGCGTTGGACTGCGATCAGCAGCGGGGAGGCGCTACGGGATCAGCTCGTTGCAGCTGGCCGTGATCGTGCCCGTGCCGATGACGACGTTGCCCTGCTCGGTCGACTCCTGCTCCTTGCCGTTGCCCACGCCCACGAACTCGTCGGGGTCTTCGGTGCGGGCGACCGGTGCACACGCGTTGGAGATGGCCTGCACGGAGAAACCGGCGCCGCGAATGGCGGGCTCGCCCGGGTACGCCGCGTTGCCGAAGGCCTGCCACGGGAAGTCGTTTCCGGTGGGCTCGAACTCGACGGCCGGCACGGTGATGTCCGCCTCGCAGAACTCGCCATTGCTCATTTGACCGTCGCCGCGGTTCTCGGCCCGCAGCGATGCCCACAGGCCCTCGGGCACGTCGACGGTGATGTTGGACGCGTTGTCATCACGGTTTTCGATGTCGAGGCGGCCGAACTCACCACCCCCGACCGCGATGCAGTCACACTCCGAAGCCCACGGCGCCGGGACCTCGTTCATGTTCGCGTCTTGGACTGTCCAGTTCTCGCACGCGTCGATCTGATCCTGCGAGCACTTGGGGGCCGGAGTCGTGTCCGAAGCCAGCGAGACCCAGATGTTGCCGCTTTGCGCCTCGACGTCGGCACTGGCGAACAGGTTGCTGATGCACACGTTGCCGCGGTTGAAGTAGTCGTCGTCGGCGACGTTGTCCTCGGTGACGACGTTGATCTTCTGGCGGTAGTCGCTGGGCAGCGTGACGCGGATGTCGGCACCCGAGCGCTGCAGCTGGCTGAGACCGTCGAAATAGACGCGGATCTCGCAGCCGTTTTGCCAGCCACTGGTGGCGCAGTCGTCCTCGACGTCTTGGTCTTGCGGGCGACCGAGCGACGAGGTGAACGCCCACAGCGTCAGGTTGCGGAAGTCGTCTTGGGCGGTCTCACTGCTGGTGGTCAGCGTGAAACGGCGAAGCTCGACGAGGATCCGATCGGTCGGACCGTTGAAGTCCACGATGACGTCGCCACGGTTGGCGAAGTTGTCGTTGTTCAAACGGCCACCGACGGTGATGTCGAAGATCTCCGCAGTGCCGTCGTCGGGATTGGTGTGGACGAACGGCAGATCAACCGCGACCTGCCAAGCATCGCGGAATGGCTGGCGGCCGGCGGTGCCCCCGCCGTCGCCTGTACAGCCGACAACCGGGGCCGACAAGGCCAGGCCGAACGCGACGGTCGTCAGATTCTTCAGGGCGCGTTTCATGGGTGCTCCGTGCTCCAAACGGGAGCAGGATACCCCTGGCCGGGCGCCCGCCGCAAACCTCTGGGGATGGACCGCACAAACCGTGCAGGGCTTGACCCGCGACGCCAGTCGCGACATGTCAAAGGCCCTGGAGACACCCATGGCATCGCGGCAGCCCCACGCTCCCTCTACCCTCGAAGCGCCACCCGCACAATTCGACCTCCCCGCGCTGGAGGAAGGCATCTTGCAGCTGTGGGCCAAGGGCGACGTAGAGGGCCGTTCCCTACGACAGGGGGCAGCTGCAGCCCGCGGCGAGGGGGACCGACCATCCTTTGCGTTCAACGATGGGCCACCGTTTGCGACCGGTTTGCCCCACTACGGCCACCTGCTCCCCGGCACGATCAAGGACATCGTTCCCCGCTACCAAGCGATGTGCGGTTTCGCAGTAGAGCGTCGGTTTGGATGGGACTGCCATGGCCTGCCGATCGAGAGCCTGGTGGAAAACGAGCTGGGCGTGCATGGCCAGGCGGAGATCGAGGCCTACGGCATCGATCGCTTCAACGCAGCATGCCGGGATGGTGTGCTCCGGTTCACGCGCGAGTGGGAGGCGATGGTCCGCCGAACCGGGCGGTGGGTCGACTTCACCAACGACTACAAGACGATGGACCCCTCCTTCATGGAGACGGTCTGGTGGGTGTTTCGGCGGCTTTGGGACGAAGGGTTGATCTACGAGGGATTCCGGGTTCAACCGGTCTCACCCGCGCTCGGAACGCCCTTGTCGAACTTCGAGGTCGCCCAGGGGCCCCAGGAAAAGGACCCCGTCACCCGCAAGGAAGGCCACAAGCGGGTCTCCGACCCGAGCGTCACCATCCGTTTTGCTCTCGAAGACGAGGACGCGGCTCTATGGGCATGGACCACCACGCCGTGGACCTTGCCCAGCAACCTGGCGCTGGCCGTCCACCCCGACACCACCTACGTGAAGGTTCGCGTCATCGAGACCGGAGAGATCGCGTACCTGGAGCCGGGCCGCCTGGCCGACTACCAAGCGCGCGGACGCGTGGGGGAGACCGAAGAGCTGGCGCGGATGCCCGGCCGAGATCTCGTGGGCCGACCCTACCGCCCGCTGCTCCCGTTCTTCGCGCAGTACCGCGAGCGCGAGGATGGAACGCGGTGGGCGTTCCGGGTGGTGGCCGCCGAGTACGTCACCGTCGACAGCGGCACGGGCATCGTCCACCAGGCTCCGGCGTTCGGTGAAGACGACTACCAAGTCGGTCAGCGCGAAGGCCTGCCGCTGGTGCGACCGATGGGGCTGACCGGTCGCTTCGACGACACGATGGGGGACTTGGCCGGGCTGTTTGCCAAGGACGCCGACAAGCCCATCCTCCAGCGGCTCAAGGCCGAGGGCAGCGTCGTCGACCACGACTCCATCGTCCACCCCTATCCCCACTGCTACCGCACCGACACCCCGCTGCTGTACATGGCGCTGTCGACCTGGTTCATGAAGGTCGAGCCCATGCGCGACCGACTGGTGGCCAACAACGCCAAGATCCGCTGGGTCCCCGAGCACGTGGGCAGCGGTCGGTTCGGCAACTGGCTGGCCTCGGCGCGCGACTGGAACCTCGCCCGTAGCCGGTTTTGGGGCACACCGCTGCCGATCTGGCGCTGCGACGAGGATCCCAGCGACATGGTCTGCATCGGCTCGATCGAGCAGCTCGAGCAGCTGGCGGGGCTCGAGGCGGGGACCATCACCGATCTACACCGCGAGAACATCGACGCCATCACCTTCCCCTCGAAGGCGACGCCGGGCGGGACCATGCGCCGGGTCACCGAGGTGTTCGACTGCTGGTTCGAGTCCGGCAGCATGCCGTTTTCGCAAAACCACTACCCGTTCGACGCGGCGCGCAAGCAATACGTGGAGGACAAGCTCCCGGCCGATTTCATCGCCGAGGGACTCGATCAGACCCGGGGGTGGTTCTACACGCTGCACGTGCTGGCCACGGCGTTGTTCGACCGACCCGCATTCAAGAACGTGATCGTCAACGGCCTGGTCCTGGCCGAAGACGGCAAGAAGATGAGCAAGCGGCTCAAGAACTACCCCGACCCCCACGAGATCATCTCGCGCTTCGGGGCCGACGCGCTGCGGGCCTACCTCATCGACAGCGCCGCGGTTCGGGCCGAGCCCATGCGCTTCGCCGAGCGAGGGGTTCGCGACACCGTCCGCAAGATCGTGCTTCCGCTGTGGAACGCCTACAACTTCCTGGCGACGTACGCCCAGGCCGATGGGTGGTCACCCACCCCCGAGATCTCCGCCAAGGCCCCCGCAGGCGAGCTCGACCGCTGGATCCTCAGCCGCGTCCAGGCCTTCGTGGAGCAGATGCGGCACGAGCTCGACGCCTATGCCCTGTCGAACCTGGTGCCTGCATTCCATGGCATCTGCGACGATCTCAACAACTGGTACATCCGCCGCGGTCGACGACGATACTGGCGGGGCAAGGGCGACGGCGACGCCACCGACAAGACCGACGCCTACGCCACGCTGTACCGGGTGCTGTCGGTGGTCAGCCATGCAATCGCGCCGGTCATCCCGTTCTTCTCGGAGTGGATGTACCAGCGGCTGCACGTCGACACCGGGCTGGCGGCGTCGGGCGAGGACAGCGTGCACCTGCGGCCGTATCCCACCGTCGACGCAGCCCTGCGCGACACCGACCTCGAGCGCGACGTGGCTGCCGTGCGGCAGGTCGCCAACCTGGGCATGGCGATCCGCGAGCGCGAGCGGCTGGCCGTGCGACGTCCGTTGGCCGCGATGACCGTGGCCTCCCCCGACGCCCAGGTACGGGCCGCGATCGAGCGCATGGGCGACGACCTGCGTGCCGAGCTCAACATCAAGGCGATCCACGTGCAGGCCAACGATCAGGGCCTGGTCTCGCTGTCGGCCAAGGCCAACTTCAAGGCTCTGGGCAAGCGGCTCGGCAAGCAGATGAAGACGGTCGCCACCGCCGTCGCTGCGATGGACGGCGAAGCGATCGCTCGCTACATCGCGGACGGCAGCGTGGAGCTGGCCGGTCACACCCTGGGCCCCGACGACGTGCTCGTGGTGCGCGAAGCGGTGGGGGGCCAAGCCGCCGAGGCGGCCGAGGGCATCACCGTCGTCCTCGACACCAACCTCGACGACGCACTGCGCCTCGAGGGGCTCGCCCGGGAGATCATCAACCGGGTGCAGAACGTCCGAAAGTCCAAGGGGCTCGACGTCAGCGATCGCATCGATCTCACGCTCCACTGCCAAGGAGAGCTGGCCGCGGCGGCGGAAGATTCCGGGCTGGCCGCCATGATCCGCAGCGAGACCCTCAGCACATCGCTCACCGTCGTCGCCCAGGGCGATGGCGACGAGCGCTTCGAGATCGACGGAGACTCGATCGCGGTGGGCGTCCACCGCACGGACTGACGGAAGCGCGATGGCGACGGGTTCCTCGGTCGGCGACTGGTTCGAGCAGGGTCGCCCCTCGCCACGAAGCCTCGAGATCGACCAAGTCCTCGGGAGCCTGAGCGCACGGTTCGGCGTGGGTGATGCTCCGCCCGTGAAGCTGGGCCGCTATCGGGTGGCCGGGCGGATCGGGGCGGGCGGCCTGGGCCTGGTCTACCGCGCCTACGACCCCAGCCTCGCCCGGTTCGTGGCCATCAAGGTGCTCAAGGCCGCGCAGCGACCCACCGACGACCCCGCCGTGCACGAGTCACGGCTGCTGCGCGAGGCCCAGGTGCTCGCGAGGATCCGGCACCCGCACGTGGTCGAGGTGTTCGATGTGGGCTTCTTCGACGACCACGGCGCCACGCGGTTCTTCGTGGCGATGGAGCTGGTGGAGGGCACCGACCTGCGCCACTGGCTGACCCAGGCGCCCGGCTGGGCGGCGATCCGCAAGGCGTTCGTCGCGGCCGCGCAGGGTCTGCACGCGGCACATCAGCAGGGATTGCTCCACCGTGATTTCAAGCCCTCCAACGTGTTGATGGGCAAGGAGGGTGCCATCAAGGTGGCGGACTTCGGCCTGGCCGCGGTCACCGAAGAACTGCGCGCCGAGCTCGAGACGGGCACCCTGTCGGGCGGCCTGGACGGTGTGGCGACGCCCTCGTGGCGGCCCGGCGGCACCCCTCACTATATGTCGCCCGAGCAGCAGCGGGGCGAGCCGCTGACCCCGGCCAGCGATCAGTATGGGTTTTGCGTGTCGTTGCACGAGGCGGTGTACGGGCACCGACCCTTCGATGCCCAAGACCGGGCCTCGTTGTTGGCGGCCAAGGAGGCGGGCCCCAACCTGGTGGGAGGCAATCGGGCGCTCCGGCAGCTGCTGACCCGCGGACTTCAGCCCGAGCCGACCGACCGATTCCCCGACATGGACGCGGTGCACCGCGCGCTGGAGGCCATCGCGGTGAGAGCTCGACCGTGGCGTTGGGTCGCCGCGGGCGCGACGGTCGTCACCGTGGGCGCGGTTGCGGCGATCGGCCTGTCATCCCCGGAAGCCGTCGTCCCGGGGGGCATCTGCGAGTCCGCCCCCCAGTCGTTCGGCCGCGATGCCCAGGAAGACTCGCCCGCCCTCACCCAGACGTTGACCGACAGCCCTACCCTCGCGAGCACCTGGCCGGCCCTGTCAGAGGCGTTGGACGGATACGGTCACGAGCTCAACGAGCGCTGGGACCGAGCGTGCGCGTTGCCCTCGTGGCAGGGCAACCAAGTCCGCCGCTGCCTGCAACGATGCGGCGAAGGCCTGGTGGAGCTCCGCCAGCTGCTGGCGACGGGCCAGCGCGAGACCCTGGTGCAGGGATGGTCGCTGATCCGTGCGCTGCCCGAGGTCGACATCTGCGTGCCCGACCCCGCCAGCGGAGACGCCACCCCGCAAGGAGAGTGGCTGGCCGTGATCTCGCGGGCCCGGATGCTCGGCACCGCAGGCCACACGACACAGGCCCGCGCGGCGCTGGAGGCCATGCGCGAGGAGCTGGTCACCCAGGACTTGAGCCATGCGGTGCGTCGGATCGACATCGAGATGGCCGAGCAGCTGATGATCGAAGGGCGCTGGAAAGACGCCCGCGAGGGCCTGGAAGCCTGCTACTTCGGAGCGGTCGCCGAGGGTGACAACACCGCCGCGGCTCGAGCTGCGGTGCGACTGGTCGCCCAGGGATCGCGCACGGGCAACGTGGATTCGGCGCTCGCGTGGGGCCGAACGTCGCGCACGCGTCTGGAGCGGATGCAGCCGCGCAATCTCGACCTGTTCGTGGTCCTCGAGCACAACCTCGCCGTGACCCACTTGGCGGCGGGTGATCTGACCAAGGCCCTGACGCGGATCGCCGAGGCCGAGCGCTGGGCTCGCGAGCCCGGGGTCTCTGCCGACCTGCGGGCGGGGGCGATGCAGGTGCACGCCGAGCTGTTGCTGCACGCAGGGCGTCCCGCCGAGTCACTGCGGTTGCACGGGCAGCTGCTCGAGATCCGACGGCAGCTCCCCGGCCACGATCTATCGACGGTGGTCGTGGAGTCACAGAGCCGGGCCAACGCGCTGGCCACGTTGCACGACGAAGCAGGAGCCCTGGCCGCCTACCAAGACACCCACGCTCGGGCCGTGGCGGCTCTGGGCGCCGACCACCCGCAGACCGCATCGGCATGCATCGCGCTGGCCCGTGCCCAGGGCGACGCGGGCCAGACGGCCCAGGGTCAGCAAGTCCTCGCGCCCTGTCTCCGACAGCTGGAATCGAGCCTCGGCGAAGGTCACCCCCACGTGTTGGTGGCCCATGGCATCCGCGCGCGGCTGGCTCGCCAGGCCGGCCAATTCGATGCGGCCTACGAAGAGTTCATCGCGATCTTGGTGGGATTCGAGCAGGCGTTCGGCGAGTCGCACTACGCGGTGGCCGACATCCTCGGCGAGCTGGGGCGGATCCATGCGGCACGCGGTGAAAACGAGCTGGCGCGGGCTCGTTTCGAGCGAGCGCTCGAGGTCCAGCGCGCTGCGTTTCCGGGGCAGATGCACCTGGAGGCCGCCGAAGCCCTCGCCCAGCTGGCGACGCTCGACATCGCCGATGGCGACGTGGACTCGGCGCAGCAGCGGCTGGACCAGGCGCTCGCGGTGTTCCAGCAGCAGCGTCTGCACCCCGACTACATCGCCCGCTGGACTGCGATCCGCGACGGGCTGGAGCGCGAGTGATGACCGACGAGCCCACCTCCGATTCGATGCTCGTGCAGGCGTGGCGCGGCGGCGACAAGGCGGCGGGAGAGCGCCTGGTGGTCCGCCATGGGCCGCGCCTGTACAACTTCTTCGCGGGCAAGGTGGCCGAGGGGGCCGACCAGCTGTGCCAACGAACGTTCTCGCAGTGCCTGACCGACAGCGGCGAGCTCGGCGATGGCCCCGAGCCCGTGCGCCAGGCGTTGTTTCGGATCGCGCGGGTGGTGTTGCTCGACCATCTCAACCGACTCACCCAGCAGCGGCAACGCAACCAGCACGCGGGTCGCCAACACCCAGGCGAGCCGCGGACCATCGACCCCGAGGCGGACGCCATCGCAGACTTGGGCGAGCCGGTGAGCGAGGTCGTCGCATCGCGGCAGCAGCAGCGGCAGCTTCAACAGGCGCTGCGGCAGCTGCCGCTCGACACTCAGATCGCGCTCGAGCTTCACTACTGGGAAGGACTGTCACCGGACGCGATCGCGGACATCGTGCAGGCACCAGTCGCGCGGGTGCGGCAGGGGATCGAACAATCGCGACGGAGGCTCCGCACCTTGCTCGACGCTCAGCAGGCACAGGAAGACCGCACGATCGACGCGCTGGCCACCGAAGACGGACGTGGCTCGAGCTGAGCGCGACGGCGTCAACCTCGGGGCACAGCGCAGGCGGTCTGCGCGCGAGGGAGGCGAACCGCCAAATCCTGGGTCAAAATCAGTCGACAGTGGTCTGCGCGTGAGGCCCGTCCGGTCCGCGACGCACCGAACGTGCGACCATACGGAGCCCTCTTCCATGCCTTGCCCCGACGAAAACGCGCTCGGCGAATTTGCCCGCGGCGGCATGCACGCTGACGGTCGAGCCACCATCGTGGCTCACCTCGATGTCTGCGAATCGTGCTCGGAGGTGGTCTCGGAGCTGATTCGGATCTTCGAGTCGGCGTTCGACGATGATGACGAGCCACCCCCGCCGTCGCTCGATCAGATGGAGACCACGCTGGGCGAAGGGCCCCACGCCCGGACTGACTGGCCGGGCGATCTACGCCTACCCGAAGGCGCCCGGCTCGGCCGCTACGTGGTCCTCCGCGCGATCGGAGCGGGCGCGATGGGCATCGTCTACTCCGCCTACGATCCGCAGCTGGACCGCAAGGTGGCGCTCAAGCTGCTGCGCCGAAACGTCGGCGAGTCCATCGATGGCGATGGCTCCCAGTCGGGTCGCAACAAGCGACTGCTGCGAGAAGCACAGGCGCTGGCCCGGCTCAGTCATCCCGGGGTGATCACCGTCCACGATGTCGGCACCTTCGAAGGCCAGGTGTTCCTGGCGATGGAGTTCGTCGAGAACGGGACGCTCACCTCCTGGCTGCAGGCACAGCCCCGACGCTGGCGCGAGGTCCTGCGGGTGTTTCGGCAGGCGGGCGAAGGGCTCGCGGCGGCGCACGACGCAGGGCTCGTCCATCGCGACTTCAAGCCCGACAACGTCTTGATCCACGCCGACGGCAGGGCCGTGGTCACCGACTTCGGGCTCGCCCGACCTCTGTCGAGAACCGCAGATCACGAGGACACGATCGAGGCTTCGCTGGTCTCGGGGGTACTGGGCACCAGTGCTTCCAACTCGGCCCTGAGCGAGACCCTCACCCGAACGGGAGCATTGGTCGGCACGCCCGCCTATATGGCGCCCGAGCAGCTCGATGCGCGAGCATGCGATGCACAGTCCGATCAGTTCGGGTTTTGTGTGGCGCTGTACGAGGGCCTGTACGGCGAGCGACCGTTCGCCGCCCGCGACATGATCGGGCTCATCTCCGCGGTGTTCGAGGGCCGGGTACGACCGCCCGCCAAAGGCCGCACCGTGCCGCGTTGGCTGCGGCGTGCGGTGCTTCGCGGCCTTCGGGTGGCCCCCGCCGAGCGCCATCCGGACATGCGCGGGCTGTTGCTGGCCCTGCGGCCACCTGCCCTGGGTTCATGGCGCGGCGTGGCCACCATGGGTGTGCTCAGTGCCGTGGCGGGAGCGGGTGCAGTGGCCGTGTCCACCGGGGCTGCGCATGAAGGACCCGCCACCTTCTGTGACGATGTCGCCGCCAAGCTCGACGGTGCCTGGGACGACGCCGCCCGAGCGAAGATCCGCGAGTCGTTTTCCGCTACCGGTCTGAGTTTTGCCGAAGACACGGCCACCCGCGTGACCGCGACACTCGACACCTACGGCACGCAATGGGTCGAGGCACAGACCGATGCATGCCGCAGCGAGGCGCAGGGACGCGAGTCGGCCCCCGTCGTCGCATCCCGCATGACCTGCCTCGCGCGCAGGCGCGGCACGCTGGGCGCGATGGCGCGGGCCCTGGGAGATGCCGACGCCAACACCGTGATGCAGGCGGTGGAAGCGGCGCAGATGTTGCCCGGGCTGGCCACCTGCAACGACGCCGGAGCCCTCGGGCACGGCCTGCCGCCCGTCCCCGACAACGAGGCCGAGGAGGTCGCCCGCGTCCGCTCGCTGGCCGACGAGTCACTGGCGCTGCGCATCTTGGGCCGAGTGGCCGACGCACGCACCAAGGCCGAAGAGGCCGAGGCGCTGGCGACCACGCTCGACTACGGTCCGGTCCGCGCCGAGGCCAAGATGGAGCTCGCCACGGCGCTGTACGAGTCCGGGGCCGTCGCGCCCGCCGAGATCGCGATCCACGAGGCCCTCGCGGCCGGGGTCGCACAGCAGCACGACGAGGTCGTGGCCCAGGCCGCTGCGGAGCTGGCCCACCTCGAAGACTCTCGCGGAGGCCAGCCCGTCGTGATCAAGCGGTGGGCCTGGCTCGGTCTGGCCGCGCTCGACGCCCTCGGTGGCGAGCGCCCGCACTTGCGCGCGGTGCTGTCGACCTCGCTGGGCAGCGCGCAGCGCCACTCGGGGGACCTCGAGGGTGCGATCGAGACCCTGGGTGAGGTGCTGGCCATCCGCGAGCGGCACTGGGGCGTCGACCACTACAGCGTGGCCGAGCCGCTGTCGGCGTTGGGCCTGGCCCATGCCCGCCGCGGCGACCACGACGAGTCGGTGCGGCTCATCGAGCGTGCCCGCACCGTGCTGCACGACACCTACGGCCCCCTGCACCCCCACTACGGTGCATTGCTCCAAAACCTCGGCACCACCCACTTCGTCCACGGCAGCTACACCGAAGCCCTGGAGATCTACCAAGAGTCGCATCGCTTGTTGCAGCAGAGCCTGGGCTCCGAGCATCCCTCGGTCGCGGTGCTCGCCTACAACGTCGCGACCAGCTTGGCCTTCATCGAGCGCTACGACGAGGCCATGACCCACGCCGAGCGGGCCCAACGTCTCGAAAATCAGACCCACGGCGCGCGCAGCATCATGGCCGCCAACAGCTGGGCCTTGGTGGGAGAGATCCATCTGCGGGCCGGACGGTGGAGCGAGGCAGAGCAGGCCATCCGTCGCGCGCTGGAGATCAGCGCCGAGGTGGCGCCCGACGATGTCCGACGCCGGGCGAACTACAGCAGCCAGCTCGGCCTGGTGCTGACCCGCGCTGGCCGCCTGGACGAAGCGCGAGCCATGCTCGACCAGGCCCTCGTCGTGCAGCGCAAGATCGTCGGCGACCCCAGCATCGAGGTCGCCGAGACCATGGGCCGACTGGCACTGCTCGACCTGGCCGAAGATCGGCTGGCATCGGCCCGCACGAGGATCGACATCTCCGTCGAGCAGTACGAGTCCGAGGACACCGATCCCCACCAGCATGCCGAGGCGAGGTTTCGACGCGCCCGGATCCTGGCTGCCGCGGGGGAGCGGAAGCAGGCGCGCGCCGAAGCCGAGCGGGCCCACGCGCTGTACGGGCGCTTGGGCGATCAGCCCTCACGACTGCGCGCGCTGGAGCTGTGGCTCGACGACGAGCGCAACGCGGCCGGTTGATGCTTGCGGCATTGGTGTGAGGACGACGGCCGTGGGCCCTCGCCGCGGTCGCCGTGCGCCGAAGGTCACGCGTACCGACTGTGTACAGTTGCACACGCATGTACCGCGGCGATGACCGGCACCTCGCGATTGCCGAGCATGCCGCAGCACGAACGCGCGCAGCCGGTGCCCCCCGGTCGTGGCATCAAGGCTTGGGACGCTGCAGTACGCGCTCTCGGGTGATCCAATAGACGAATTGATCATCCACCGTGATCGACCGCGCGATGTTCTGCATCTCGGCCAACACGATCACGTCGCCGCCCGCGTGCGGGATGGCCTTCACCTCGGTGTGGTCGGTCCAGTACACGTACTGCGCATCGACGGCGACGCCCCAGGGTGCAGTCTGGCCCGGGGCCAAGGTGCTGGGCTGAGCCGTGCCGTCGGCGGCGGTGCTCCGCAGACGATCGGGCAGGTTGGCGGGGTCACCGACACCATTGGCCCAAAACACGAAGTTCCCGGACGATGCCACGCCCCACGGTTGGGCTTCAAAGGTGGACAGCTCGGTCAGATCGGCAAATGCGGTCGGTGCCGCGCTCGAGGCCGCGTACACGCCGCCCAGCGGCAACCTCCGGGGCGGCTCGATGAAGGAGCCCACGTCGGGTGTGACGTGGGCCGTGAAGTAGACCAGCGGACCTTCGACGAACAGCGACGGCACTCCGCCGTCGACCGACACGAGCGTCTCCGGCGTCTGCCCGACTCCATCGGCGGGCATCCGCCGCACGCGGCCTTCGAGATCATCGAAGGTGGTCCAGTACACGAACCCACCGCTGGTCTGGATCGCTCGCGGGTAGAGGTCCGATGCGATGGTGATGGGGGGACCGTCGGGCAGCACCACGCGCTGTACGCTGCCCGTACCGACGAAGGTCGTCCAAAAGACGTGCTCGTCGGCGACGGCCACGTCGTAGGGCTGCGCCTGGTCCATTGCGATCACCAGGCCCTCCCCACCGCCTTTTTGGACCCGCTCCACCGTGCCCCGCTCTTGGTCGGTGAAGTACACGAACTGGAGATCAGTGGTGATGCCGCGGCCGCTCATCAGGCCATCGGCGAGCACCATGCACGCCGGACAGCCGGGATCCTGAATCCCGGGGCCCGTCGTGCCGCTGTCCTCCGAGCCGCCGGCGGTGCTGCCACCGGTCGAGTCGGCGACACCCGTGCTCGCCGCGCCCGAGCTCGTGCTTGGGGATGGCGGAGTACCCGTGGTCCCCGTGGCGACGACGGGCGGCGCCGGATCGGCGAGACCATCGTCGTTGCAGCCCAACGTTCCAACGGCGAGGGCCGCCAGCAGCGACGAAAGCGATGAGCGATGAGCGAGCATGGGGGGTCTCCTGCGCGAGGCCCCGGCAGTGTCGCTCATGTGGCCGATACGCAACGGTGCCGTACTTCACACAATCCCGCTGCAACCCCGCCCAGGGTGGGCTCGCGACCGACGTTCTGTACTCGGTTGGGGTCGTCAGCCCTCGGCCGGGGCCGGTATCGCGCAGCCGTCGGGCCCGCAACCGTCGCCCGCCTCGACCTCGACCACCTCGGGTCGCGTCTCGTCCCACGCGCGCGTGAGCACCTTCCCCAGCACGTCCTTGGGCTGGGCTCCGGGTACCGCATAGCGGCCCCCGACGACGAAGAACGGCACCCCGGTCACGCCGATCTCGGCGGCCAATGCCTGCTCACCGCGGACATCCTGGTGGTGGCTGTCACTGGTGAGCACGGCCTGGGCACCGTCGGGATCGAGACCGACCTCCTCCGCGAGCGCCACCAAGACCTCGTGCTCGGCGACCGACTTGCCCTCGTGCATGTAGGCGAGGAACAGCCGCTCCTTGAGCGCATCTTGCAGACCGTGCTTGCCCGCCCAGTGCAGCAGCCGATGGGCGTCGAAGGTGTTGCCCGGCTGCGCGCGGTCGAAGCGAAAGTCCAGACCATGCTCGGCGCCGACACTGGTCATGCGATCGATCATGCCCTGCGCCCCGTCCCGGGAAGTGCGGTACTTGGTGGCGAGCCGCTGGACGTAGTCGATGCTCGTGTCGATCGATGCGGGTGCGCTGGGGTCGAGCTCGAAGGCACGCCACACCACCTCCACCTCGTGGGGGAACTCGGCGATGGCAGCCTCGAGCTGACGCTTGCCGACCCAACACCAAGGGCAGGCGACATCGGACCAGATCTCGACACGAAGCGGTTGCACGCCCCGAGGGTAGTCCGTGCACGGCGAGGCGCAAACCCGATCGGAGAACCAGGCTCCTCGAATCGGGGATGCCCCGCGACCCTGCGGCGTCAGCGTCGACCGCACGACGACAGTCGAACCCGGGTGTCGTGAGCCTACTTAGGGTATGACCTCGAGAGGATGAGCCGGGGCCGTAACCCACGAGCCTCCGGCGTCGTACATCGCAATGTCGACGGGCACGACACCGCCCACCACCGCTTCGACCGACCACCGCCCGGGGCTCAACCCCACCGTCTCGCCAAAGACACCACGCAGCTCGATCACCCCCTCTTCCGACACCACGATCGGGCCGGGATCGATGAGCTGACGCTCACCCGTCGTAGGGCGTATCGGTGTCGCGAGCAGCCGCAGCGCGAGGGTGGAGGAGACCTTGCGCGCGGGGCGAATGATCCACTGCACTCGCGTGTCGGCGCGATAGCGGGGAAGCGCATCCGTGGCCTCGGGACCCTTGCGCACGGTCTGCACCGTGTCGTTGCGCGCGACCAGCTCGAAGCGAGGGAGCTGAGCGTCAGCCATCGCGTCGGCATCGTGGACCGGCAACGGACCGGACGGGATGATCCACACCGCCAGCAAGGCCGCCGCGACCATGCCGAAGGCCGCAACGCCCCAGGTGGTCCGGCGCCGGCGGTGCTCGGCCAGCGAGGCGACCGTCGTCGAGCCAGATCTGTCGGGGCCGCCGGTCGCCACGGACGCGGCGGCTTCGAACGGTTCGGCTCGAACCGGATCTGCGTCCGCTTTGGTTGCGTCTGACCCATCCGCCGCCGCTCGCACGCCTTGGTCGACGCCGGCGTCATCGCCCTCGCCGCCCTCGCCGC
>JAHZJA010000632.1 GCA_022601155.1 Deltaproteobacteria bacterium
GCACGACGATGGCAAAGCGAACCCGGCTACGCCACGCGAGCACGATGACGGCGGCGGTCCACGCAGCCATCCACGGCATCAACACCTGAAGGTAGCGGTCTTGGGGCAGGACCTTGAACCACATGGCGATACCGATGTGGATCCACGCGGCCACGATCCAAAGCCGCTTGGTCCCGCGCAGCAGCAGCAGGCACGGCAGCAGCATCGTCAGCAGCGAGCCGATGACGGGGCGCTTGCCGTGGAACGTGCCCCAGTTGTGGGGAACGAACGACCAGCTGAACAGCACCTTGAACGTCTCGACCAGCTGGTTTTTGGTCTCGTCGTGCCACAGTCCGAACTGGTAGTCGTAAAAGCCCCACTGGAGCAGGTACTCCGAGTCGGGGTTCCAGGGCTTGGGGCTGAAGTAGGCGTAGAAGTTCGGATAGAACGGATCGCCGTACCACAGCACGTTCTTGAGCCACATCGGCGACGACACGGCCAGCCCGGTCACGCCGATGGCCACGAACGCCATCAC
This sequence comes from Deltaproteobacteria bacterium, assembly GCA_022601155.1. Classification (GTDB taxonomy): domain Bacteria; phylum Myxococcota_A; class Polyangia; order Nannocystales; family Nannocystaceae; genus Paraliomyxa. The sequence continues at coordinate 515 of JAHZJA010000632.1, forward strand.
CCAGCGGTGACGCTGCAGGAACGGGCCCTCTTGCTTGCGAACGCGCCACGCCTGGATGCCCGCGCCGACGATCACGGCGACGGCCGCGGAGGGGATGGTGACCGCCGCCGCGGTCTCCTTGGTGAGCAAGATGCCCGCCGTCATCATGCCCAGGAAGATCGCGTAGCGGACCTCGAAGTGCCGACGCAGGAGATCTTGGGTGATGATGAAGATGGGAATCGCGAACACGGCCGCGACGTGGTCGGCCCCGATGCTGAGGTTGGAGTCGTACAAAAAGACGCCAGGGAACAGGAATCGGGCGACCCACACCACCTTGGGGTCGGCGTCGGGAACCAGGCGGCGCACCATGGCCGGAATACCCAGCAGGGTGGTCACCGCGAACACCACGAACTCGATGTGCCCGCACAGCGTGATGCGGTCGAACAGGATCCCGTCGGGAATGAGGAACGCCCAGGTGTACAGATAGCTGGCGAAGTGCGGCCGAGAGGCGAACATCCAGCCCTGGTCGAACCGGAAGATGCCGCCGTGGGAGGCAAAGCTCTCGGCGATGGCCAGGTGCTTCCACCGGGAGTCGAACATGACGTTGTCGGGCGTCATGACCCCCGCGTAGATCATCAGCCACGCGTACATCCCGAAGATGATGATCGCCATCGCCCACAGGCCGCGGACGTCCAGCGGGGACAGTCGCCGGAGGCGTGGCAGCAGCTCGCGCTGCATCTTCCAAAGCCGTGGCGCACCGATGGCCAGCATCGACAGCGGCAGCAGGTAGAACAGCGCCACGCTGTACAGCTGCAGCATCCCCGTCGCGAACAGGGCCAGCCCGAATACCAGCAGCCCCGTGCAGAAGCTGACGAACAGGTGCGCGTGCAGCCCTCGGATGCGGCCGACGAGGCGGAGCACCACCTGCTCGCCCGTGCCGAGGCTGCCCAGGCCGATGACGATGCACCAAAACCAATACCGGAGATAACGCCACGCGAGCCACTCGCTCACCGCGTAGTGCTCGTCGACGATCTGGATGAACATCCAGCCCAGACCCAGCAACAGCGCGCTGAGGATGAGACGTCGCCACGGGGGAATCGACTGCGATCGTTGACGCATCGGACGGTCTTCCTGCACGGGGGGGCTACTTCGTGTCCGCGGACTGAATCTGGTCGACCGCCCAGCGCGTGAACGTCTCGGTGTGCTCGCAAGCGAGGTGGTCGACGTTTTGGAGCTGGTCGCCGTTGAAGCCGCGAATCTCGTCACTGACGTAGACCTGGGGGTGGTCTTTGACGATCTTCCGCAGCTGCCGGACCTCGGTGTCGAAGTACTTTTGGAATTCCTTCTTGAGCCGCAGGCGCTCGTACACCGGGCCCGGGACGATGTGCACGGTGAAATCGTGCTCGCGGGCCAGCTCCGCGATGGCGAGCAAGGCCTCTTTGTTGTCCTTGGAGATCCGGGAGCGTCGCTTGGCCAGCGTACGCACATGACCCCGTGCGTCCCTCTTGACGGACTTGGGCAGCGCTCCACACACGCGGACGAAGCCCGAGTCGGTCAGCTCGGGGTCCTCGTTGGGCAGCTTGCGGTCCTTGCGACGGATTTCCTCGAGTTCCTCTTCGTCCTTGGTCAGCTTGAGCCAGGTGAACTCGATGGTCTTGCGCAGCGACTTGCGCTCGGCGAACAGCCGCACGTAACGGTTGAGCAGGATCTCCTTGCGCTGCTCCTCGTCGAAGTCGTAGCGCTCGGCGGTCTCCTCGGTGGTGACCCACCGCCGCGGAATTCTCCCCACGAGCTTGGGTCGAAACCGGCGATGCCACACGTCGTAGACGTGGATCAGCACCATCTTCTCCGGGGGACCAAAGCGCTCGATGTACTCCTCGAGCATCCACAGGTCGTCTTGCAGCCCAAAGTTGCCGATGGTGGCGAGGTTGATCGAGCGCTTGCCGGTCAGCTGCTCGGCCACGGCGGGGTCGAAGCCCTGCGAGCCGGAGGAGTCACCCACCACGAGCCAATCGATGGGCTCGTCGAGGTCGCCCAGCACCTTCCACTTGTGCGCGATGTAGACGTAGCCGAGGTTGGTGCCGTTGCGATCGAGGAACCGGCCTCCCGCCCACTCGGAGGCGAGGACCGTGAGCACCATGATCACCACCACGGCCGCCAGACGCAGCGGCGTCACGGTGGGGGTGGCGGTCTCGTCGGTTCCTCGGTTCAGCATCGTCGCGGGCTCAAAATTGGTAGTAGATGAACTCGATGGTCTCGCCGGTCGCAAACGCGACGCAGCCCGCGATGAGCAGGCCGTACAGCGCCCCGCGCAGCAGCAGCGGCAGCCGCATGGCGACCAGCAGGTCGTCCCACAGAAGCTGGGCCAGCTGCATCAGCAGCACCGGGAGCCAGATGAAGCCGAGCACGGCCATCGTCATCGAGACATCGACCTCGGTCGAGGTGAACGCACCATCGATGAACGCGCTGAGGTCGTCGACAGACCGGATGCGGAACAGCACCCAGCCGAACACCGTCAGCGGGAACATGATCGTCATCCGCAGCAGGTCGGCCCACGCCTTGCCCTGGGGCAGTCGCGGGCCGGGCAGGTGCCGAGCCACGCGCCACCCGACCAGCAGTGCTCCGTGATAGGTGCCCCACAGCACGAAGTTCCAGGCGGCCCCGTGCCACAGCCCGCCCAACACCATCGTGAGCATCAGGTTGCGATAGGTCGCCAATCGGCCCGAGCGGTTGCCCCCCAGCGAGATGTACAGGTAGTCGCGCAGCCAGCTAGACAGCGACACGTGCCACCGCCGCCAGAAGTCGGAGGGGCTGGTGGCGAAGTAGGGCAGCTTGAAGTTGACCATGAGCTCGAAGCCCATGGCCTTGGCCAGGCCCCGCGCAATGTCGGAGTACCCGGAAAAGTCGCCGTAGATCTGGATGGTGAACGCCAGGGCTCCCAGCCACAGCTCGGCGCCCATGTGCTCGCCCGGACTTCCGAGCATCGCGTCGGCGATGAGGGCGGCGTTGTCGGCCACCACCACCTTCTTGAACAGCCCCCACAGCACGAGCATCAGCCCCGACTCGAGGCCGGCTGCGGTGATCTGGCGGGGGCTGGCGACCTGGGGAAGGAATCGCTTGCTGCGCTCGATCGGTCCCGCGACCAGCTGCGGGAAGAACGAGACGTAGACCGCGAACTCCAGCGGACTACGGCACGCGGGGGTGTGCCCCCGGTACACGTCGATGCTGTAGCTCATCGACTGGAACGTGTAGAACGAGATGCCGACGGGCAGCACCCACGACAGCGACGGCATCGCCGCCTCGAGCCCCATCGTCGTGAGCAGCTGCCCCAGGCTGCCCAAGAAGAAGTCGAAGTACTTGAACATCCCCAGGATGCCCAAGTTGCTGACGCACGACACCATGACCCAGCGCCGCTTGTTCTTGGCGTCCTTGGCGTCTTCGATGCGCAGGCCCGCGACGTAGTCGATGAGCGTCGACAGCGCGATGAGGCCCAGGAATTTCCAGTTCCACCAGCCGTAGAACACGTAGCTGGCGACCAGCAGCACCAAGTTCTGCACGACGAGCTTGCGCGACGTCGCGACGTACGCGAAGAAGCTCAGCGCGAAGAACAGCAGGAACAGCCAGGAGTTGAACAGCATCGCTACGAGGGCTCGTGCATGCGGGGAGGCCGGCGGGGCAGGCTCGCGTCCGGCTCGACCTCAGCCGGCGGACTGGTCGAGGACCGCCGTGCGGTACCACTCCCAGAATCCGGCGATCCCCTCGTCGACGTGAACGGTGGGCGCGTAGCCCAACAGTCGCTGGGCCTTGTCGATGTTGGCGTACGTACGGTTGACGTCCGCGTCCTGCATCGGTTCGTCGCGCAGCGAGGTCTTGCGGCCGGCCTGGTCCTCCATCTTGGTGACGAAGTCGGCCAGCAGTACTGGCTCCGCACAGCCGAGGTTGATCACCTCGAAGCCCAGCGGATGGTCGAGTGCCGCCACGATGCCCGCGGCGGTGTCGGTGACGTAGGTCCAGTCGCGGTGCATCTGGCCTCCGTTGTAGAGGGGCACCTCGCGGCCTGCGAACATGTTGTCGAGCAGCTTGTAGGCCATCATGTCCGGGCGTCCGCGCGGGCCGTAGACGGTGAACAGCCGCACGGCCGTAAACGACAGCCCGTGGAGGTGATGGTAGGCGTGCCCCAGCAGCTCGGCGGAGCGCTTCGAGGCGGGGTAGGGCGCCAGCGGGCGGTCGCAGGAGTCGGTCTCGATGAACGGTATCGTCTCGGTGTTGGCGTAGACCGAGGAGGTCGAGGCCAGGACGAAGTTCTTCAGACCGCTGTGGCGTGCCTGCTCGAGCAGCGCCATCGTGCCCGTCAGGTTCACGTCGTAGTAGAGGTACGGGTCATCGACGGACGCGCGTACGCCAGCCATCGCGGCCAAGTGAGCCACGGCCTCGATGCGATGCTCCTCGAACAGCCGAGCCAGTCCCGGCCTGTCGCGAATGTCTCCCTCGACGAACTCGTAACGCTCGGGCGCGGGCGCAGCGGCTCGCGACTCCTGCACGTTGTGACGCTTCCGCGCCGGATCGTAGTAGTCGTTGAGGTTGTCCAGGCCCACGACACGGTCGCCGCGGGCGAGCAATGCATCGACGACATGGCTCCCAATGAAGCCGGCGGCGCCGGTCACGAGCACCGTCGAAGTCATCGCCGATCAGTATCTCAGGCGGCCCGTTCCCAGCAAGCGCCGCGAAGCACTGACGGGGATGTCGTGCGGTTCCGCATGACTGGTCTTCAGAGGCGGGTGCCGACCATCAACAGGGTCAGGCCCAGCGGAGGCGTGATGCGGTTTTCCACGTGACGGAACCAACCGCTCAGGCCCCGACGGAGCAGCCGCGGCACCAGGCCTGGCTTTCCGTAGCGGAACGACTCGTCGATCGCCCGGCCCAAGATGCGCTGGTTGATGAACGTGGGCGCGACACCCAGGAGGTTCCAAAATCGCAGGGTGTCGATGCGGATCGGAAGGCCCTGCGTCAGGGCGCGGAGGGTCTCGCGCTCGTAGCGGCGGTAGTGGCCCTGTGCCTCGTCCCGGGCGCCGTACACCGCCATCAGGGCGGGCACGGTCACGATGATGCGGCCGCCGGGGCGACACAGCGACACGAGCTGTGAAAACGCAGTGCGATCGTCTTCGATGTGCTCGATGCAGTCCATCGACAGCACGTTGTCGTGGCTCTCACCTTGCTCGATGAGCTCGGCCAGCCCGATGTTGCGGACGCGGGACGGGTCGTGGCCCTGCGCGGACAGAAACTCTCCGGCCGCCGCCGCGGTGGTCGGCGACAGATCGATGCCACGCGCATCGTGGCCGCGCTCGAGCAGCCAGGACACCATGCCGCCACCGCCCGCACCCACGTCCATCACCGTGCCGGGGACGACGTTGTCGGCGACCATCCGAAACAGGTTCACCGAGCGAAAATCGGTGAGCTGATGGCGGGACAGCGCCTCTTCGTGGTTGTTGAGGCCTTCGGTGATCCCGCGTGACGACATGGCGAAAACGGTTGCTGCGCTAGGCGGTTGGGGGCCCGGGGCGATGCTCCACGAGCGTGCTCTCGCCGCCCGAGATCCAGTGACGGATGAAGTACGGACGCCGGTGCTGAGCCTCGTGATAGGTGCGCGTGAGCAGGTCGGCCACCAACCCCAGGGATACGAGCTGGATGCCCGCCAACAGCATCAACACGCCCATCGTCAGCAGCGGACGATCGGCCAGCTGTGACTCGTACACGATGCGCATGAACGCCAGATAGGCGCAGATGCCAAAGCCGACGAACGACAGCACCAGGCCCCACAGGCCGAACACCTGCATGGGACGCGACAGATACCGCTGTAGGAACAGCACCGTGATGAGGTCGAGGATCACCCGGAGGGTGCGGCCGATCCCATACTTGGACGTGCCGTAGCGCCGCGCCCGGTGGTTGACCTTGACCTCGCAGATCCGGGCCCCGGCCAGCGAGGCGATGGCCGGGATGAACCGGTGCATCTCGCCGTACAGGTCGATCTGCTGCATCAGCTCGCGACGGGTGGCCTTGAGCGTGCAGCCGTAGTCGTGCAGTCGGACGTTGGTGGTGCGCCCGATGATCCAGTTGGCGATGATCGAGGGCAGCCGCCGATTGAGGAAGGTGTCTTTGCGACCCGCCCGCCAGCCCGCGACCATGTCGAAGCCCTCGTCGAGCTTGGTGACCATCGCCGGGATGTCCTTGGGGTCGTTTTGGAGATCGGCGTCGAGGCTGACGATGATGCGGCCCACGGCGGAGTCGAACCCGGCCTGCATCGCCGCCGTCTGGCCGAAGTTCCGGCGCAGCTCACAGACCCGCAGCGTGGGATCGTCGGCCGACATCTCGGTGAGGATCTCCAGGCTCCTGTCCGAGGACCCATCGTCCACACAGATGAGCTCGTACGTCAGCCCAGCTTCGGACAAGGCGTTCCGAACCTCGGAGACGAGCTCGGGAATGCTCTCTTCCTCGTTGTAGATCGGAACTACGATGGACAGGTCCATGGGCGGAGGCGGGACGCTAGCCGTGCGTCTTAACGACTGTCAAGCGAGCGCGAAGGCGGTCTCGGAGCGCGGGCGCACACGACGCGAGACGCTCCGAGCTACCATCACGTCAAGGTTCTTCGTGAAGCGGGCGGCAGTACTGGTCAAGGCCCTGTTGCTGGTGGTGGTGGTCGCGTTCGTCGGGTGGACGGCGTGGGACCTGGCCGGACGTTGGCGGCAGTCGGCCTCGGTCGACCTGTCGGCGGGGTGGATCGCCATGGCGGTGGTGCCGATCGTGGGTGTCAGCCTGGCGCAGGCCCTGGGCTGGGTCTCGTTGGTCCAGCGGATGGTTGGTCGTCGTTTGCCCGCCGTGGCCAGTCTCGAGCTGTTCCTCGCGTCCATGCTGGGCCGCTATGCGCCGGCCAAGGTCGGTATGCCCGCGATCCTCATCTCGCGCGCCCGTCAGCTGGCGCTGGCACCGTCGCTGATGGGCTCCTCGATGCTGCTCATCGTCCTCGTCTACACGATCTTGGGAGTGGGGATCGGCGTAGGGGCGCTGACGGTCGGGGATGGCCCGATTCCCGAGCAACTCGACAAGCTCCGCGGCGGTCTGGCCGGGCTGGCCATCTTCGGGATGGCCGCAGCGGTCGTGCTGCTGCTGACCCTCGACCGTCGCCGCTATCCTTCGTGGTTGCTCCGCAAGCTGGAGATCGAAGGGGAGGGCCCGCTGGTGGGACTGGGCATGGTGGTCTGGTACGTGGTGGTGTGGCTTTGCTGGTGGGCCCACGGCGCGCTGCTCATCCATGCGGTCGGGGGCACGTGGGTCACGGCCGGACAGGGCGCGGGGTTGTTCGTGCTGGCGCCCGTGCTGGGCTTCTTGGCGCTGGTGGCCCCAGGTGGTCTCGGCGTGCGCGAGGCGGTGGTCGCCGCGGGCATCGGTGTGGGCGTGGGACCGGGCGCGGGGGTGGTGGCCGCACTCGCATCGCGCATCATCTCGCTGTCGGTCGACGTGGTGATGTGGCTGATCTTCCGGGCCTGGCGGCGCC
>JAHZJA010000006.1 GCA_022601155.1 Deltaproteobacteria bacterium
GGCTCAATCCCGGCCACCCCGCTGGAGTGGGTCCACCCCACCGCCCGCAGATAAAAGCCGGTGCCACCCACCAACAGCCCGCGCCCGCCCTCGAGCAGGGACCACACCCGCCGCGCGTAGTCACCCGCGGAAAACATCGCGTCGGGGGACACGACATCGAGCAGCTCGTGGCGAACCTCGGCCCGCTGCTGCGGCGTCGGCTTGGCCGAGCCGATGTCGAGCCCGCGGTAGATCTTCACCGAGTCGCACACCACCACGGGCACCGACCACCGTCGCGCAGCCTCTCGACCGAGCGCAGCCTTGCCCGCGGCGGTCGGCCCCATCAGCGCCACGACCCGCGGCCGCTTCGCGTCGGCTCGCCCCCCGTCGGTCATCGTTCAGGCGCCGCTGTGACGCGGGCCGTGCGTGAGGGCCGAGGGTGACCATCGCTGCAGCCCGGGGATTTGATCGAGGCGCGCGCCCTCCTCGACCAGATCGCGGAGCCACCGACGCGCGAGACGGGGTGCAGGATCGGGGGCATCGGTCTGGGACATCACGGCCATGGCCTCGGCCAGCGCGGCCGAATCGGGGGTGGAGTCGTCTCGAAGCCGGAGCCACGGCAGCATGCGCGCGAGCAGATCGGCGACATCGGGTGCCCCCACGCAGTGACGCAGCGATGCCGGCACCGCTCGAACGATCACCGCGTCGTCGCCGAAGACCTCCAGATGCACGCCCAGCCGGGACAGGGCCTGGCGGCCTCGCTCGCACTGCCGCACATCGTCGGCAGGCAGCTTGACCACGACCGGCTCCAGCAATCCCTGGGCCGCGATCTCACCATCACCCAGGTCCTTGCGCAGTCGCATCAGGACCAGGTGACTCCGCAGCGCCCGTAGATCAACCGCCAGCAGCTCGCCTTCGATGGTGAACAGTCCCACCGGTCCGGGCAGGCACCCCAGATACTCGGGACCCGGATCGACCGGGGCCGACGTCGGTGCGGTGGGGGCCTGCGGATCGGCGGCACGATCGTCGCGCCACGCCTGGTGGAGTACCTGCGCCTCGCTGCGCAAGCTGTCGCGCTGCCGGGCGTAGCCGCTGTCGGCGGCGCGAGTCCGCAGGCGGTAGGCCGGCGCCGGCTCGCGGGCAACCGAGCTGGTCGCCCCCTGGGCCCAGCTATCGAGCGCCGCCCCCAGCCCCTCTCGGTCGGCCGTGGGCACGGGGGGCTGCATGTCACGCTCGAGCGCACCGTCGGCATCGGGCGCGCCCGCGACCCCCAACACCTCCCGCACCGCGGCGTAGATCCGCTGGGGCTCACCAAAGCGGACCTCGGCCTTTTGCGGATGCACGTTGACGTCGACCTCGCCCCGCGGAGGATCCACGACCACGCACGCGACCGGATGGCGGCCCGTCGCCAACGCTTCGCCGTAGCACCCGGCCACGATCCGCGCGATGTTGGGCTCGCGAACCACTCGCTGCCGCACCACGATGTACAGCCCGGTGCGGTGACGCAGCGCGGCCTCGGGCGGCGCGAGCCAGGCCTCCACGCCGATCCCGTCGTGCTCGCCCTGCACCCGACGCAGGGCGGTCCGCTGGCCTCGCGCCAGCACCTGCTCCACCCGCGCCGCGGCCGAGCCCGCGGGTAGCTCGAGCAGCTGGCGCGTGCCGTGCCGCAATGACACGTGCACCTGCGGCTGCACCAGGGCGACCCGCAGCACCGTCTGGGTGACGTGGCCGACCTCGGTGGCCTCGGCACGCAGGAATTTACGGCGGGCGGGAACGTTGGCGAACAGCCGCAGCAGCTCCACCCGCGTGCCCACGGGCATCCCCACCGGGTGCTGCTCGGGGGCGAGGCCGGGGCGACACGCCAGCGCGAGCCCTTGCGTCGCGCCTCGTCTGCGGCTGGCCACCGTCAGCTGAGCGACCGCCGCCATACTCGCCAGTGCCTCGCCCCGAAACCCGAGCGTCGCGATCTCCACGAGGTCCTCGGGCTGGGTCAGCTTGCTGGTCGCATGGCGGGTGACGGCCAGGGCGAGATCCTCGGGGTGGATCCCGTGGCCGTCGTCCACCACCACGATCGACTCCACGCCACCGCCTTGCAGCTCGACGTGTACCCGGCGCGCGCCCGCATCGATGGCGTTCTCGAGCAGCTCCTTGACCACCGAAGCGGGCCGCTCCACGACCTCACCCGCTGCGATTTGGTCGGCGAGCGCATCGCCCAGCCGCAGGATCCTCGGCGCGTCACCGGAAGTTCCGGTGGCGGTCAGCGTCTGGTCCAGGCCGGGGGTCGATACGGACGACCCCGTGGTCGGATCAGGTGTCGCCATCCAGGGATACCACCCGATTCCGACCCGTCTGCTTGGCTCGGTACAGGCGAGCGTCGGCCATCTGGATCAGATCGTCGGCATTGGCGATGTGGGGCTCGAGCTCGGCGACCCCGGCCGACACCGTCAGCGGAATGTGGCGGCCCTCGAACACGAAGCGGGTGTCCTGCACCATCACGCGGATGGTCTCGGCAAACTTGGCCGCGCCTTGCAGCTCGATCTCCGGCAGGATGACCGCGAACTCTTCGCCGCCATAGCGCGCGACCACGTCGACCTTGCGGGAACGGTCCCGAACGAGTTCGGCGACCTGCCGCAGCACGTGGTCACCCGCGCGGTGACCAAAGGTGTCGTTGCAGCGCTTGAAGTGATCGATGTCGAACATCATCAGCGCCAGCGGTCGGTCGTAGCGTCGCGCTCTGGACAGCTCGCGCTCGAGCGTGTCGGTGAAGTAGCGCTTGTTGAAGATCTGGGTGAGGCCGTCGACCGTCGACAGCCGGTAGATCTCCTCGTGGTACGAGCTCTCGATGTTGTCGCCGGTCAGGAACTTGAAGATCGAGCGACCGACTTTGATGAGGTCGCCGTCCTTGAGATAGGCCTCGTGCACCTTGTGGTCGTTGACGTAGGTGCCGTTGGTCGACTCGTTGTCGCGGATCTTCACGCCGCTCTCGTCGGCGGTGATCGTCGCGTGCGTCCGGGAGACCGAATCTTGGCTGACGCAGATGTCATTGACGGTGGCGCGACCAATGGTCATCTCGCGCCCCTCGATATTGTATTTGCGACCCAGCTCCGCGCCGTAGATGACGACGATGCAGGCATCCTTCTTCCGGCGAGTGATACCGGTGTCTTCCACCTTGTGGATGACGGTGACGATCGTTTCGTCGCGCATGCCCTGCCGTCGGCTCGAGCCGATTGGTGGCAAGAGGTTAGCAGAGGCGGCATGCACAGCGGAACCAGCGGATCGGGTCCGATTCGCTTCCGAACTCCGTACCGCCACGTGATTTGCCACCGGGTGGCCGCACTTCCTACACTGTGGGCAAGACCCTGCCCCCAGCCATCCGCCGCTCGTCGTGGCTGCGCGCTCTCGCCCGCGCCGGGTTTTTGCCCGGATGCATCCCAGTTGCTATAGGGCGATCTCGTGTCCGACGGTCGTACGCCACGTGGGCGTTTGGGCGGTCTCGGCGCCCTGTTCTTCCTGGGTTCGCTGGGCGCCATTGCCTTCTACGTGCAGCAATAGGAGGTCCCGCAGACCCGTGACGAGGTCCGCAAGACCGCCACGATGCTGCCAGAGGTCTCTGAGGAGGCCACTACCCCCACCCTGCCCTGGCAAGATCGCCTGGACATCAGTGCGGCCGCGCTGCGCCCCTTTGGACCTACACCCACCCCTGGGGCTCCCCCCGAGCCCGCTGCCGACGGGACCCCAGCCCCGGCCGAGGCCGTGCTCGACCCCGCGTCCGCGCGGATGGTCCAGGACATCAACGACGGCCACCGCATCCTCTTGACCCTGGACCCCGTGCTCCAGGACTCGGCCCTGCAGATCTTCCGCAACCGCGAAGTGCCTTACGCAGCCGCGGTGGTGCTCGACCTGCGGGACAACGCAGTGCTGGCCCTGGCCGGGCACTCGTCCATGGACCCCGAGGTCGATCCTCTAGAGATCGCCACCGCGGCCTGGGCCCCGGCGGCCTCGACCTTCAAGCTGGTCACGACCGCCGCGTTGCTCGACGCCCAGGCGGCCACCCCCAGCACCAAGGTCTGCTTCCACGGAGGCCTGCACGGGATCGAGGACGAAGCACTCCGCGACGATCCCTCCCGCGACACCCGCTGCGAGACGCTCTCCAACGCGGTCGGCCACAGCTACAACCTGGTCATCGCCAAGCTCGCCATGCGGCACCTGTCCTCGGACACCCTGCTGGAGATGGCCAAGGCGCTGCGGTTCGAGACCGAGATCCCGTTCGAGATTCCGATCGAGCGTAGCCCCGCCCACATTCCGGCCGACCCCATCGAGCGGGCCAAGGTCGCGGCCGGGTTTTGGAACATCGACCTGTCGCCCATGCACGGCGCCGTGATGGCCAGCATCTTCGCCCGCGGCGGGGTGTACCAGCCTCCGCACATCATCGCGCAGGTCATCGGGCCCGACGGCAGTGACCTCAGCCCGGCACGCCCTCGCCCCGAGCGAGTCCTGTCCAGCGAGGTCGCCGCGGCGCTCGGCGAGATGATGGTCGGCACCACGACCTCCGGTACCGCACGCAAGAGCTTCCGCGACAAGCAGGGCAACGACTTCGTCCCGGGCATCAAGGTCGCGGGCAAGACCGGAAGCCTGACCGGCAAGCGGGCACCCGCCCTCAACTACAACTGGTTCATCGGCTACGCGCCCGCCGACAACCCCGAGATAGCGTTCGCGGTGCTGCTGGCCAACCAGCCCAAGTGGCGGATCAAGGCTCACTACGCCGGCCGCCGCCTGGTCGAAATCTACATCGACCGTCGCAGCGAGATCGCCAGGCAACGCGACGCCCGGCTCGCCCCCGACGGCTTGCTCCTGCCCGAGCGGGATCCCAGCGGCGCTCTGCTGACCAGCTCGGCGACCCCCCCGGCAGCCAAGCCCAGCAAACCCGAGCCTCGCGCGGCGAAGCCGGCTGGAGCCACACCCAGTGGCGACACCGAGCCCGCGCCTGCACCAGAGCCCGGTGCCCCGGCCAAGACCCCCGATCCGGAGGCGCTGCCCCCCGTCCCGGGCGCCCTGCCTCCGCCGCCATCGGGAGCTTGATCGGACCCGGCGCAGGCCGGACCTCGATCACGGCGTCGGCTTGGGTGAGCTGTTACGCTGAGTGTCGGTGAAGCTTGCGTACCCCGCTGGCCGCATGGCCTGCGCGCTGGCGCTGCTGGCGGGTGTGGCAGTGCCCGGACCGGCACGCGCGGCGTCGGTACGCGTGGTCGAGCCTGCGGCGGAGTCGGCCACACCCGGGGCCAAGGCTGCGCTGCGACGAGCCCTGGCCGCCAGCCGCAACCATGACTACGAGACCGCGCTCGCACACTTCGAGCGGGCGCTCTCGATGTCGCCGTCGCCCAAGCTGCACTTCAACATCGGCGTGTGCCACCACCAGCTGATGGTCGAGCACGACCCGGGCTCGACCCAGTACCAAGAGCACCAAGAGGCAGCGATCGCTTCGTACAACCGCTACCTCGACAGCAAGCCCGACGACGCCGCGACGGTCGAGGGCATGATCGTCGCCCTCGGTGGCACCCCGGTGACCCAGGATCCGGAGCCGTGGACCATCGAGTTGGTCGAGCCGGGCGAGGTCCCCGACCCGCCCGGCTTCGACGAGATGTGGATGACCGGGGGCGAGGACCCACCGCCCGGTGACCCGCAACCCGACGACCCACCTCCCGAGGATCCCACCCCGAGCGAGCCTCCCCCACAGACGAGCGGGCTGCCGCCACCTCCGGCCATGCTTCGCGGGCGCTTCGGGGGATTCGTCCCGTTGTGGGTCGCCCACCCCGGCCAGCTGTCGGGAAGCAGCCGGGCCCGCGCGCTGCCCGTGCTGGGCCTCGGGCTGCGAGGCAACGCGTTCATGGGGCCACAACGCAAGATCGCGCTCGGCGGCGAGGTGGCCGTGGCCGTGCAACCCATGGACACCCGGACGCACCACCGCTTGAGCATTGCGCACCTGGGCGTCGTGTTGGAGGTGCGGCATCCGCTGGGCACCGCGGGCCGGTTCGAGGTGGGCGGCGGCGGCATGATCGGCGCGGGCACGGAGGCGCTGGTCTACTCCGGGACCAACCGCCTCCGCTGTGCCGTCAATCGCGAGGCGAGTCGGCGCACGGGATTGCTGGCCAACGCGCGGCTCTACCTCGCCGCGCTGCTGGGCAAGCGCCGCAACCACGAGCTGTCACTACGCGTGGGGCCGGGCCTCGGCGTGTTTGCCCAGGGCTCGCGAGCCGCCCGCGACGCCGACGGCAACAGCTGCGCCGATGGGCCGACACCGTTCGCCGCGATCGGTCTGCCCGATGGTGCTGCGCTGGCCGTGACCTTCGATCTCGGCTACGCTCCGCGATTCTGATCCCACTTGGGGTCAGAGCAGCCGCGAGTAGGCAATGAGCACCGCGTCGCCCGGCCACATGTACACGCGCATCGCCGATGCCGTGGCCAGCAAGGGCAGCGCGCGCTCGGTCTACGGCCCGGAGAACACCCTGTCGCGCCGTGGCCTGCTGATTCGCGCGGACCGTCGCGCAC
>JAHZJA010000633.1 GCA_022601155.1 Deltaproteobacteria bacterium
CCGAACTGTTTCTCGACCTCGGAGATGAGCTTGATGGCAGTGATCGAGTTACCGCCGAGGTCGAAGAAATCATCGGTGATCGAGACATTTCGACCGTCGAAGATTTTCCGACAGATGCGAACGAGCTCAGCATCGATGGCGCTGCGGTGTAGTTGTTGAGACATGGTGATCTTGCTGTTGTCGTGAGTTGGGCGTATGCCCTTGGGGGGTTGACGGCTCGCCATCCACGAACGACCGATCGCGGGATGGAGGGCCAGGCGGGGCGCCAGGTGGAACGTGGCTCGGGCTTGGGCCGAGCACCGAACGAAGCGCCGCGGGGCTCCTGTGCGGTAGCTCCGGTGTACGAATGGCCTGTCCGAGCCGTGCTACGCGGGGCGGGAGGGCGGCGCCGCGCAGGGGGGAGCCGCACGCGTGGTGAAGGGATGGCCCAGCGTGGTCTCGGTGCGGAGCTCATTGTGACCGTACTCGTCCTTCCCGGAGACGAGTACCGCTCCGTAGTTCTCCAGGCTCGCCTTGCCTCCATACTCCTCGAGGGAGTCCGAGTACGGAAAGATCCGCGCAGAGGTGGGCAAGTAGCGGACGGTGTAGCCCATTCGCATGTCGCCGCTGGTATGGGGATGAGACGCATGCATCAGTGTCGACCAGAAGATCATGAACTCGCCGGGTTTCATGACCAACGAGAGCGCCTTGGATTCATCGGGTTTCCACTCGGATTCCACCTGCAGATCACGGTAGTCGTAGCCGAAGAAGGCACGACTATCTCCGCTCGAGGGGGAATTGCCATCAGCACCCTGGCTGTATCCCATTCCCTTGGATTCATCGTAGTACATCTTCGTGTGGGTGCCTGGCATCAGCTGGAGGCATCCGTTCTCGACGGTCGATTCCGTAAATGCTGTCCAGACGGTGAGGGCGCCGCGGAAGTGATCTCCGGTCGTCCACTCGATCTGGGGCTTCTTTGACGCCGTGACCGCCGAGAAATCACTGGCTTGATGCCAGGAAGTACCCGGACTTCCCGGGTACTTCGGAAAGAACTCGCTGCGCCAGCACAAGATATCGGGCCCCAGAATGCTCTGCAGCCGATCCACGATCCCGGGCTGACAGATGTGTCGAGCCAAGAACGGCACATCGAGGTGACGGTCGTAGTTTGCGATACTGCTCAGGTCCGAGACCTTGCCGTCTACGGTGTAGATCGAGCTGCGGCGGTCCATCAGGCGTGGTCGTAGCTCTCGGAACGAGTCCCGCATCTGCTGCGGCGAGTACAGAGTGAACGGTCCGGCGAAGCCGTCTCGGTGGAATTGGGCGAGTTGATCGGGTGTCAGGGGCGTAGCGCTTGACTGTGTCACACTGGCCTCGGGGCGTAGTATGAGGGTCTCGAGAGAACCACTCGAAGGAATGCCGAGCGCTATTGCGCCGAGCGGTTTCGTGTCGTGCCTGGGGCGCGAGAGGTTGTCAGTTGGGTGCAGGCACATCGGCCTCTGCACGGTGGCAACATCAGACCCTTCGTCGGTGGAAGTGGTTTCGCCGCGGTCATTCCGTGGCCGGTTCTTTATATGGGCTTTTTGGAGAGTCGCAATGGGCGACAACGAACAGCCTTGGTTTCCTGGTCATGAGTCGAGGCAGGGGCGTGACTTGACGATTGGCTTGGACTCGACGGGCAGCTGGCAACGACCACATGAAGTGCAGGTCGGGTGACAGAAATCGGTCGATGTGGTGTTGGTTGTTGATTCCTCGATTGCTACATGATCGTGTCGTACGGCGTACGGCGAAGGCGTTGACTTCCGCAGGGTGGGTCCGTGCGCCCCCGAATCGAGGTCGGGCATAGTTCGTAGCGCGAGATGGTCATGAGCCAGTGGCAGTCGAGGCGTAGTGTATTGCCGCGCTAGACAGTGAGATTGAAGGTGTCAACTGCTGCGCGTAATCGTCGGGCTGTGCGACCGGGTGTCACAGTCAGGAGTGGTGTTGGCGCCCCGTTTCCAGGCGATGAGGTCGCGCGCGATCCCATCGCCGCCGCTTGGCGTGACGACTCGCTCCGCTGCGATTGGTCGTTCGACGCGCGGGCGCGTTGGAGCGCCCGTTCCGTCACGCAGTCTTCGGCGTACCTTCGTCCGCGACCGCCGCCAACGTTCGCAACAGCACGTTGGCCCCGTTCTCGGCGTCGACCCAGTGGGTCCACTCATCGGGTGCGTGGCTCGTGCCTCCGACCGAGGGGACGAAGATGAGAGCTGCGCGGGTGAGGCACGCCATGAACTGGGTGTCGTGACCGGCTCCACTGGGCATATGCAGGTGGCTCAGGCCCAGTCTATCCGCGTGGTCCTCGAAGACTTGCAGCAACCCCGCATCACAGCCCTGGGGCTCGAGCCAGCTGAGCTGTTCGAACTCGAATTTGAGGTGATGACGCCGGGCGATCGCCGACAGCACCTTGCGGCAGCTGTCGGCGAGGTCGCTCATGACCTGCGGGCTCATGTCACGGCCGACGAGCGAGAAGATGACCTCTCCCGGGATCGTGTGTGGGTTGCCGGGCAGAAGCTCGACCTTGCCCACCGTCAGCCGGGAGTGTGCGCTGCCGTCTTCCTCGATGATTCGCGAGATTTCGTGGGCGAAGTCGGCGAGCCCCATGAACGCGTCGCTGCGCATATGCATGGGTGAGGTGCCCGCGTGGGCTGCCTTGCCCACGAGTCGGACGATCCACTTGAAGACGCCAGCAATGCCGTCGACCAATCCGATGTTCTTGCGCTCTTGCTCGAGTACTGGTCCCTGCTCGATGTGGAGTTCGAGGTAGGCGTGGATGTCGTCGGGCCGCCGTGCGGCATCCAGCGCGGCCATCGGATCGAGGCCCTGCGCCTGCATGGCGTCGGCGAGCCGAATGCCGTCGACGTCGTGGGCATTGTGGATCCAGTCGGCGGTGAGCTGTCCGCACACTGCCTGGGCCCCGAACATACCGCCGAAGCGTCCTTCCTCGTCGGCGAACGCGATCACCTCGACAGGACGGTGAAGTGTACGGTTGAGGTCCCCGAGCGTACGCATCGCCTCGACGCCTGCGAGAACGCCGAGGGTGCCGTCGAACATCCCGCCCGCGGGGACTGAGTCGATGTGCGACCCCACCAGCACCGGCGGCAGGTCGGCTGCTCCCGCGAAGCGACCGACGACGTTGCCTGCTCCGTCCAGTCCTGCGCTGCCGCCGGCATCCGCGATGCGGGTCATGAGCCAGCTCCGGGCCTGCATGTCTGCGTCGCTGAATCCGAGTCGTGTGACGCCGCGGGTCGCCGGATCCTGGCCGATCTTCGCCAGCTCGAGGATGTCGCGCTTGAGGCGGTCGATGTCGATGAGGGGCTCGGACGAGGAGTCGGTGGTCATGGGCGTACGTCTTGGCTGGCGAGCATTGTTGCACTGCGCGGCGGTCGGGTCCTCGTGTTCGTCGAAGGAGCGGCTGCGTGCTGAAATCGCCGGCGGATGAGCTGTGGAGCCTCCGTATTGGAGGGGACGAATGCGCCCGAACGCTGGGGGGTCGCGTGCCCGGCTCGAAGCGTGCCACAGCCGAGAGCGAACCTTCTTGGGCCCGAGGCCCTCGACGAGGTTGCCGGGCGCAGCGAGTCTGCGCCCGGCAACTCGCCCTCGACCCTCTTGTGCGAGCAATGCCCCGGGTTGGGGGGGGGCGAGACCTCGTCGGCATGCGCGTCAGTCGGCGGTTGCCTTGGCGAACATCCACCCCCGCTGGAGGCTCGGCCCGTGCACCGATGGCAGCCGTTGCGGTGGGTGTATGGTCGCGAGCATGACGCTCGGTCGAATCCTGAAGCGATGGGTACTGTGTCTACCCATCGGGACGCTGGCGTGTGTGGCCGAGGTCGAGCCGGAAGAGCCCGACTGGGAGGACCGACTTGGACCCGGGGCGTGCGGTGGGCCGGTTGGCGACGGCGGAGGTGACTGTGTGTGCCCGATCCTGGTGGAGAACCTCCCCCTCGAGGATCGGTTCGACTGGTGCTCGTTTCACGAGGGCGAGTGCGTTGACAAGCGCTGTGGAAAATCGGCGGATGCCGCGACCTCGGATTGTGCGATGGGATACTCTGGTGAGTACTGCGGCTGTGGTGTCTTTCGGTGGGAGGGCTTTCAGTTCTATCCGGCCCACGTGATGGACGAAGAAACGTGCGAATTTCTCATCGACAGGCACCCGTACTACGAGTTCGTTTCGGGGGACACTCCGGAGTCTGGCTTCGAGATCCACACCTGCTGCGGGTAGCAGCGGAGCCTCTGTTCGCAGTCGTGCCCCGACGCGCCGCATGTGCGTTGCGCGTCGAGGGCAGGCCATCTGTGTGCGGAAGCTACGGGTCTACTCAGCCGTGCTCGACCGTCGTTCGGTAGCGTTCGAACGCGGCCTGGTGCGCTCGGGCGACGGCAGGCCTCGTCTCCGCCAGGGCACCCATGACGCGTTTGACCTGCTGCAGAGCCTGCTCCAGGGCCCGCTGTGACTTGCGCGCGCGACTCGAGCCGCTGTGCGTCACGAGGTCGACGAAGCTGCCGAGCAGGCGTCCGTGACTGGCGATCGCACCTGCTGTCTGCTGCCACCCCGACAGATCGTCGAGCTCTCGGGCGAACCGCTGAATCCAGGCCTGCCCTTCGCGGAGGTTGTGTTCGAGACGGTGGGTCAACGGCATCTCGGTCGCCATCGCGGTGAACACGGTGGTAAACAGGACCGCCGTCATCGCCGCTTCCTCGTCCTCGAGCTTGGCGATGTTCTGAAGTGCGTCACAGAGGTGGCGTTCCGCCCACTTGCCGGCGTTCACGGCCTCATCGAGCTCACGAAGGACCTCGGCGGCGCTCGTGACCTCCTCGATTCGCTCGCGAAGGCGGCTGGCCGCAGATGCGCCGCCGTCGAGCATCCGGCGCGCCTTGGCCTCGAAGGCCTCCGCATATCGAGCGTCGACGTCCGCGAACAGATGGAGCTGTGCTCGTAGCCGTTCGACTTCGGCGGTGCCGAGCTCGACTTCGGCCCGCTTCGCTTCGAAGTCGAGGCGGGCGCGCGTCGCCTCGGCTCGCTCCTTGTCGAGCCTGGCTTCGGCCTTCCCCACGGCGGCCAGCAACACTCGCGTGAGGCTGACGCCCTCGAGCTTGTCGACGTCGCGTTGCTCCTTGCGCTGCGCCTTCTCCAACGCGTCGAGCTCGGATACCTCACGCGTCAAATCGACCTGTGCATTGAGCAGCTGCGTCCGGAGCCTGTCGCGCTGGCGAACCTTGTTACCCCACTGCACGACTTCGTCGAACGCATCCCGATACATCGGGGCATCATACCGCGACGGGCGCCGGACTATTCCTGCGTCGTTGCGTCGCGGTGTACGTCTTCGATCTCAACTCGGGAGCAATCGACTTCGACCGGATCGTCTTCATTTGCGCCAACGGACGACAAATGGTGCTGTCCGACTGGCTTCGCGAGCAGGGGATCGGCTCGCGGACTCCGGCTGAGACGGAAGCTGGCCCCCGTCGAGCGGCGCTCGGGGCCTCGGGTCACATCATGTTGGCGAACGATCCTCGCGATTTCGGCACGCTGAGCGACGAGCAGATCGATACACTATTCGAGCTGGGCCGAATCGTCGTTGGGCCACCGTCTGGGTTCCGCATCGAGGAGGTACAAGTCGACGGCGAGAGCTACCTCGTATGCGATGATGGTCAGTACTCCTGCGACGACGGCGCCACCTGGAACGAGCTGTAGACGAATGCCCGAACCTGTGAGCCGTGTGACGGCACGACTGCGGTCCATGGAGGGCAGCCGGGTCGTCGCACGGGCGGTCTGTGTCGCTCGTACCGTGTGACGGCACGGCTGGGATCGGTGCAGGGCAGCCGGGTCGTCGTACAGGCGGCCCGTGTCGGTCGTATCGACGCAGGGCCGGAAGACTCGAGGGGCGAGGCACCGCGATGACGTTGCGGCGGTGCTGAGCCTGTAGTCTTTGCGACGGCAATTTCCTGGAGACACAGGCAATCGTCGAGCGACTGCTCGTCGATGTTCGAGTACGGAGTTCGTGAGCGGGCAACGGCGGGGTCCATGCCCAGCAGTTCGCCAGTGTTCAGCCACCTGGTGATGGGCTTGCTGCTGTGCGCTTCATCGTTGGTCGTGGGTGTTGCGTGTCAGGACTCTCCGGAGGCGGGGGACGCCAGCGACGGTCGCGAAACGTCCGGTGGGAGTGGAACGACCGGCGCAGGTGAGGGAGGGGTCGAGAGCACCGGAAGCGGTGGTCCGGTGGAGACCGGTGCGGCGGACAGCTCCAGCTCGGGCGACTCGGGCACGGCCACCGATACCGGGGCGGGCGAGCGCACGCAAACGGCCACGTTCGAGCCCGACGACACGACTGACTTCATCAACCCAGAGCGCGGGTGGATGGAACGCGGCGACGCAGAGAACTTCGCCAGCTATCGCGCTGGTGACGACTCCCACCCTACCGGGTATTCGGTGGTGTGGACGCCTGTGGGTAGTCCGGTCTGGAACGGCAACGCTGGCAATCCGTTTCGGCTCGACAATTATCGGACTCAAGATCTTCCCGCCGCTCTCCTCGACGGCCTGCAGGACGTGTTCGCGGCCGCGCGCGATGCTGGGATCAAGCTCAAGGTGCGGTTTGCGTACAACTACTCGGGCGATGGTGAGGACACGACGCTGCAGTGGATGACCACCCATGTCAATCAGCTGGGGCCGGTGCTCAGCGAAAATGCCGACACGATCGCCTCGATGGATGCGGGCTTCGTGGGTCGGTGGGGAGAGATGCACAGCAGCACCGACATCGTTCCTGCGGGTGGCGACGAGCAGGCGGCTATCGCAGATCTGGTCGAGGAAATTCTGGCTCAGACTCCCGATACTCTCAGCGTCGGCGTGCGCTACCCGAGGATCGTGCGCAACTTGTTCGGAGAGGAGAACTACGAGCTGGACCTGGGCGAGGCCTTCTCCGGCAGCGACCAGTCGCGGGTTGGTTGGTACAACGACTGCCTGTGGTCCAACGAAGGAAACACCGGGACCTACAGCGGGGTGGGCGATGGCAACGGCCAATTCGAGCTCGATCGAGACACCTTCGAGAAGGTTGGGCGATACGCTGCGACCTCCGGAGAGTCTTGCAATGTTGGTGGAATCAATCAGTTCAATGCATGCGATGCCGTGATTCCGGACATGGTCTTGATCGGCGGCCCCGACACCCTCTTTCGCGGGTTTTGGGGAGACATGTACGAGCGATGGATCGAAGAGGGCTGCTACGACGAGGTGACGCGCCGTCTCGGCTACCGACTGCAGCTGGTGTCCGCCACGTTCCCCGAGGAGGTCGTGCCTGGCATGCCCTTCGACGGGCGGCTGGAGCTCAGGAACACCGGCTTCGGCAAGGTCTACAACCCACGCCCGGTCGATGTGGTCTTTGTGGGAGAGGGCCATGTCGCCACCGCGCGGCTGACTGAGGACAGCCGCCCGTATCTTCCCCTCGCCGGCCAGACGGTCGAGGCGCAGTGGACCGTCGATGCCCCGAACGACCTGATTGCTGGCGAATCCTACGCGCTGTACCTCCGCCTGCCGGACCCCTCGGCAAGGCTCGAATCTGACGAGCGCTACACGATTCGCCTGGCGAACACAAACGGCATCTGGGATCCAGACACGGGACGGCACGACCTCGGGATGAGCGTGACGGTTCGGTGAGCCAGCGAGCAACGGTGCCGGTCATCGTCGCTCCCCGGCCCTGAGCAATTGTCGGCTAGGAGCGTGTCCCCGTATCGATGCTCGTTGCGGGGATTTCTGCACTCCGAGCGGGGGCGGGCTGGCCCTGTTACCCGTAAACGGGGCCAAGCCGCCCCCGGTCGCGACCACGCTCTCGCCACCGCCCTGCCGGCTCTGCACCTAACGGGGACACGCTAGGGGCGTCTTCGCGCTCGTGGACGGGGCCCGTGGGCGAGAGGTCATCGGCACGCGGTGCTCGGTTTCTTTGACGGTCGGCAATCCAGGATGCTTGCGGAGGAACGACCAGGGTGCCGTGACGACACCCTACGACATTCATCTCGCGTCTCATCGAACCCTTCCCGCGCTTGTGCTCCTCGTCGGCGTGGGGATGTCGTCGGCCGAGGCCCGAG
>JAHZJA010000634.1 GCA_022601155.1 Deltaproteobacteria bacterium
GATCCAACATCCGCTCCGCCTGCTATCGTGGGCGCATGAGCGTGGGCAGCATCGCGACGTTGGCGGTCGTACTCTCGATGGTGCCCCCGCCCTCTTTCTCGGCGGGTCCCGGCTACACGGCCTCCGAGCTTGCGCAGGGCCGGGTCCCGCTCGCAACGTCGCAGGAGCCCGAGCCGGCCTCCGAGCCCTCCTCGTCGGGCCAGCAGGCGCGCACGCCACTCATGCCTCGGCTGCCGCCACCGCCCACCGACTTCCAGCGGATCCAGGGCTCTCCTGCACTCCGCGGCATCAATGCTGCCGCCGCCGTAGCGATGCAGCTGGGGATGATCGTCGCGGGCGCGGTGTCGGTCGGCAAGCAACGCGCCGCCATCCGCAGACAACGCAACGGGCAAGCCCCGCCCTACAAGCCCTATCGGTGAGCGCGCCTCGGGCTCGGCGAGCGAGTCTCGTGCTGCCCCACGGCCCTCCGCGACGGGCCAACCTTCCAAGCCCACGACCCGTCCCATGATGGAGCGTTTGGGCGACCCGACGTAGCCAACTGTTACGATGGAGGTCGTGGATGACCTCGTGGCGATCGGACGTCCCGTGGTCGATTCGACTGTGCTTCGGCGCCGGTCGACTCGACTTGTCGGCCACGCCCGTCAAGACCCGCGCCGCGCTCCGTCGGAAGCACGATGACCGCGTCGGAGCGATCCGGGTCCGACGCGGCACCGTGGCCCGATGACCTGCTGGACCGGCCCACCCGCGAGCTGCCCGGGGACACAGCCTCGCTCCCGCCTCCGGACGAGGCCCCCACGTTCCGAGCGCTGGGTCGGTTCCAGATCACTCGAATCATCGGCAAGGGCAGCACCGGGATCGTCTATGCGGCGCACGATCCTCGCACCGATCGCGAGGTAGCGCTCAAGGTGCTGCATCGCGGCGGGTCGCGGCCTCCGTTGCCCCGGCTCCGTCGTGAGGCATCGACGCAGGCTCGGCTGTCGCATCCCAACGTGGCGACGATCTTCGAGCTCGGGATCGACGGCGATGATCTGTTCATGGTGATGGAGTTGGTGCCGGGGCGGCCGCTGGATCAGTGGCTCGAGGAGCGCGCGCGCAGACCCGAGGCCATCGTGGAGATGTTCATCCGGGCGGGCCGAGGCCTGGCCGCCATTCACCATGCGGGTCTGGTCCACCACGACTTCAAGCCTTCGAATGTGCTGGTGGGCGATGACGGGCGCCCCCGGATCATCGACTTCGGCCTGACCCGGCCTCACACCGAGCTGGGGTCGACCGGCGACTCGAGTCCACCCAACCCCGAAGCCCGAGCCGCATCCATCGAGGCCCACCCGCGGGTGACTCGGCCTCGGATGAGCTGGGGCGGCGGAACATTGGTGTTCATGGCTCCGGAGCAGCACCTGGCACTGCCCGTGACCGCCAGCAGCGACCAATTCGCGTTCGCGGTTGCGCTGCATGAGGCCCTGCTCGGGGTTCATCCATTCGTCAGCGATGGTCGATGGCAGCGGCTGCCGCAACGCGTCCTCCAGGGCGAGCTGGCCGATCTCCCGGCGGGGCTCGATGGTTTTCGAACCCAAGTGGCTCAGCGGTTGCGTCGGGCGATGGCGGTCGAGCCCAAGGATCGCTGGCCCTCGATGGACGCGCTGGCCGACGAGCTGCAGCAAACCCGAACGCGGCCTCGCTGGAAGGGGTGGCGGACCCGCTCGCTGATGCTCGGTGCTCTGGCCGTGGGGGTGGTCGTGTGGCGGTCGAGCCCCACCGTCGAGCCCTGCACCGACGTGGATCGCCAGCTCGACGCGGTGTGGTCGTCCGAGCGCCGTGAGTCCGTCCGCGAGGGGCTCGCACAAACGGGGACCGCCTACGCCCTGACGACGCGGCAGCGGGTCACCGCGATGGTCGACCGGTGGAGCGAGCGCTGGATCCAGGCGCGACACCACGCGTGCACCGAGGCCCTCGCCGGGCGGCTGTCGGCCACGGCCCACGCCGAGCGCACGCGCTGCCTGGATGCCCATCGCGAGGCGCTCGATGCTCGCCTGACGCTGTTCGAGGTGGCCGATTCCGACGTGGTGCAGCACGCGTTCGGCTCGATCTCCACGCTGCCCCCGATCGACGTCTGCCTCGATCCTGCGCCGGCCACACGCGACCAGCTGGACTCCACCGAAGAGCCCGCCGCGGACACGGTGCAGGCGACCCTCGGGGTGGTCCGGGCCCTCGAGTCCACGGGGCGCTACGCCGCGGCACTCGAGCAGGCCGAGCTCGCGCTGGACCACGCAATGGAGGAAGGCACCCCGCGTGCGCAGGCGGAGGCTCGACTGTTGGTGGGGCGGCTGCAACGGCTGCTCGGCAAGCCCGGGTCGGCGGCGAATCTGCGTCAGACATTCTTCGATGCGACCGCACTGAGCCTCGACGAAGTCGCGGCGGACGCGGCACTGGACATGATCTCGCTGGCGAGCACCACGGCGACGGAGGCGCAGGACATCGAGGCCGAGACCTGGGTTTGTCGGGCCGAGGCACTCCTCCAGCATCGGCACGACGAGCCCCGTGCCGCGCAGTGGCTGCACAACCGTGGAGCCCTGGCCGCTCACCAGGAGCGACACGAGCAGGCGTACGCACTGTACCGGGCCGCACTCGAAGCAGAGCGCCGAGTGTGGGGCGACGAACACTTCGTGGTCGCGCGGACCCTCAACAACCTCGGAGCCAACAGTGATCAGCGCGGCGATCCGTCTGCATCGGTACGCTACTACCAGCA
>JAHZJA010000635.1 GCA_022601155.1 Deltaproteobacteria bacterium
GGGGCCTTGCCCACGCACTCGGCGTCGGTCTTGCAGTTCTGGCAGGAGCCGTCGACGCAGGTTTCGCCCAAGTCTTGCTTGCAGTGCTTGTCTTTCTTGCACTGGGGGTACGCGGGCTTCTTACAGCCCGTACTGGGCAGCATGAGCATCGCTGCGGCGAGGCTCATGCCGAGCACGCGGTGACGGTGGAGCAGACGGAACAGCGGGGAGAGCATGGAGTCTCGCATGGGGATTCTTCGTGGTGGTGGGCCAAAGAGTGCCCGACCGTCGCGCTGGAGTCGACGGCCGACCGCGCGGCTCCATGCGAAAGCGGGGCCAAGGCGGTCGTACCCGTGCCTACGCGACGATCGAGCGGCCCAAGTCGGGGCCCTGCGCCCCGTTGGGGCGTAGGGCCCCGGGCCTTGCTATCGTGCTCCACGATGGCTCTACGGGCATTTGGACGGGCGTTGGCCCTCGGTTGTCTCTTGGTCGGCTGTGGCGATGACGGTGCCACGACTCCCGAACCCGAGGCTGGCACCACGACGGGCGCAACCTCCAGTTCGGGTGAGCTGCCAAACACCGCGCCGGTCGCCGCCACGCAATTCGATGCGGCAACTGCGTGTGCCATGGCGGGCGCGACTCGGGTGGAGCTGTGGGCTTCGCGGGTCGGCTGCGTCAATCCTCCGCCTTCCCCGTGCACGGTCCCCAACCCTCCGCGGCCCGAGGTCGGCACGGGTGTGGACTGCCCGGCCACCGGAGAGACGGCGGTCGAGCTCGAGGTCGAGCTGCCCCAGGCGGGCCGCTATCACGTTGCCGTGGTGACGCTGGCCGGGACCGACGAGCAGGCGCGCGTGTGCTTCGGCGAGGATGGGATGGTGGAGCTGTTGGTCGACGACATGCGCTTCGCCGACAACCCCACCATCGCGGTCAGCGATCTCGGTACGTCGACCTGTAGCTGAGCGCTCTACTCGAGGGTCGGCACCTCCATGATGTAGCCGCACGGCTTGCACAAGACCCGAAAGATCTCGAACGCCACGGTGCCCTCGTCTTCCAGGGCCGCGAGCGCGGCCTCGCCGAGGCCGAAGCGCGCCGCGTCGCCGGAGAACCACAGGCTCTGCTCCGCGTCGATCTCGCCCGAGACTTCTTGGGCGTCCTCGACCCACTGCGTCACGGTCATCTCGGCCCCATCGCCGATCACCATGATGCGATCACTGGACTCGGTCCATACCTCGGCCTTCACCTCGAACAGAGCCTCGGCATCCAGGTCGAGGACGAGGACCTGGTCGTCGTCGAGGTTGGCGATGTCCTCGAGCGTGACCTGTATCTGCTCGAAGTCGGCTTCGTTGGCGCGGGAGATCCCGAGGTCGTCGAAGTCCGAGGCTTGCGACTGACAAGCGACGGGACTGAGGGCCAGACCCGTGAGGACCACGGACTGGAGCGCGGCGACAGAGCTTCGGCGGAGGCGAGCCGTGGCTGCGCCCACCATGCGGTTGGTCGTGTTCATGTCGGGCTGTTGGGAGCCGGACCCGCATGGGGGGACACCCGCAGCACGTGAAGACCATCACAGAAAAAAGTAGGGCCCGGATGTCTCCCGGGCCCGCTTCGGGACCAACGTACTGTGCGATGGACGTGGGCCGACTGCATCGACTCTGTGCCGTGCTGGCCCTGTTGCTGGCGGCCGGTGCCGGCTGCTCGATCCAGGACGACATCGAGGGTGAGGAGGAGGACCGCTCGGGAGACGCCGAGCAGGGGCTCGCGGCCGCGTTCTCGCCGTTGGCGAGCGCGTGCTGGGGGTTGAGCCTGGTCGGGCACGCACAGCCTTGCGCACCGCAGCTGCCCCCACACTGGACGCTGCACGGCACCCGGCTGTTCGCCGACGGTACCCAGAGCATGGCGGCCCGTGGCCTGGGCGCGGCCGAGCTTCCCGACGCACTCGCGGGTTTTTGCCTGTACCAGTGGACCGGAGAGCCGGGCACCACGCCCATCGCACCCGAGCACGGCGCGCTCGACTGTCCCGCTGTCGAGCCCCAGCTGCTCGAGGGAAGTGCGGCCCTGCACCAGGGGTTTCGGTCCGTGTTCGAGGCGCAGGTGGGCAGCGTCGACCCCGAGACCCCGCCGGGCCCCCACCCCGTGCGGGTGGGGGTGGTCGACGCTGGGTCCTCCGATCCGGCTTCGGTGGCTCGCATCGCGCATGCGGAGTCCATGGTTCGCATCATCGAGCTCCTCGCCTGCCCCGGACCCGATGCGTGTGGGGTCGACACTCGCAAGGCACTGGCGCTGCCGCTGGTCTCGGACGGCACCTTGGCCGACCCCGGTGGTGGTGACTACGGAACCCGGGCCCACGTCGCCGTGGGGATCATGGAAGCGGTGACGGCCTGGCGCCAAGAACTCGCGAACGCCGAGGCTCCGTCGCGGCTGGTCCTCAACCTGTCGTTGGGGTGGGTCGGCGCCTCACAGACGACGTGTGGCCTCGGGGGCGCCTGCGGATGCACCGAGCAAGACCCGTGGTGCGGCGGCCTGACTCATGTCGCAGATTTCATGGCGTACGTGGGGGCGGCCGGCTCGTGGTCTGCTCCGCCCTATCCCACACAGCTCGCGGTCGAGGCAGTTCATGGCGCGTTGCTGTATGCCTCGTGTCAGGGGGCGGTGATCGTCGCGGCTGCGGGCAACGCCAAGGATGCCTCGTGCAATGGGGCTCCGGTCGCCCCCGCGAGCTGGGCCGACCTCCGCGCTCCGACCGAGGTCGAGTGTGAGGCGCTTGGCTTCTTCCCCCCGGCTGGGCTGCCGCCCAACTGGGTACTCCACGAGCCCAATGCGCCCCTGCTCGTGCCCGTGGCGGCCGTCGACCACCATGATCGGCCGTTGGCGCTCACGCGTCCCGGTTCCTACACCCGCCTCGTCGCGCCGGGGTTCCACGTGTCGGCCGAGCGGGATGCCAATGCGCCGCACATGGACCCCGTGAGCGGAACCTCGGCGGCGGCGGCGGCCGTTTCCGCTGGGGTGGCATCGCTGTGGTCACACGATCCGACGTTGGGGCCGCGCTCGGTCGTGGATGCCTTGTATCTCCACGGCGATCCGGTTGGAGGTGTGGCCCAGCTGTCGACGTATGGCAGCCCCGCCGTCGCGCCGACACGTCGTCTATCGATCTGCGGCGCACTCCATGGCGTTCTTGGCATCGAGGCTTGTGTCGATCCTCCGCCGCTCGACGGCGCACTGCATGAGCTGCACGAGATCGCGGGCGTGGTGACCGAGACCAGCCCTGGCCTCGAAGCCTCTCTCGGAGCGCAGTCGACCGAGCCGTGCTCCACGTGTGGACAGGTGGTCACGGTTCGCTCGGCGAGCGATGGTGGCGACGACGGCATCGAGCACTACCTGCTGTCCGGTTGCGCGATGCCGACGACCGACGGCCCCCAGCTCGCGGGGCCTCAGCCCGATCTTCCCGTCTGCCCCGAGTGTCCCGTCATCACGGAGCCGGGGGTCGGCGTTGCCGATCTGGCCCTCCACCCCGCGTATCAGTCCACCACCATCGTGGGCGGGTGGCTTCGGATCGAGTACGACGCGGCCGTGGCGGACACGGTGCTGGACCTCGAGCCCGTGCTCGCGCAGCTGCGGCAGGGCACGGTGCGCGTCTCACTGGGCACGCTCGTTCACCCGTTAGGTGGGGTCACGATTGGTCTGCGGCTCCAGGACGACGATGGCGGCTTCTATCTGCGGAGCAATCCTCTGCTGCTGCTCGACGGCAGCTAGCGAGAGTCGTTGGGCGGTGTCGTGCTTCCCTCGCGGTCCGGGATGCGCGGGGTCAGGGTCGTAGCACCCGAATCCGCGACCACGCGGCCGAGCCTCCGTCTCGACTGGCCAGGCGCGCGCGCTGCAGCACCCTGGGGAGCGCCGCGGCTTCGAGCTCCCCGCTGGCGTAGATCCGCCGGGCGATCTGCTCCGCGAGCACATCATCGAGTGCGCCGTCGGAGGCGACCACCACCTCCGTACCGGCGAGCACGAACGCGCGAGCGAGACTCATCCCGCCACCGAGGGTCTGCGCCGAGGCTGGGGTGGCATCGCACGCCAGCAGCATTGCGACCGGGGGAGCCGAGGGCAGTGCCAACACGTCGCGAACCCCAAGCTCTCCATCGGCCGCCAGATGGAGTCGGCTGCTCCATCCCTCGGTCCCCGCCCGGCGGCCGTGACCGGCGTAGTGCAGCCACTGCGCCTGGCCCAGCGCACGGCGTACGCGGGGCGCGTCGGCTCGCTCTCGCAGCAACAGCTCCACGGCCCATCCTGCGTTCCGCAGCGATGTCGCCACGCCTTGGGCTTCCTGCTCGGCGGCGGGCAGATCACCCTGGGGCGCCCCCACCACCAGTGCGCGACGTGCCGGAGCGGGGCTGGGGCTCGCGGGCTCATCGTGGCGTCGCGCCAGGTCGAGGCCGACGGTCACCGGAACTCGGGCCAGCAGCACGTCGTCGTGCCACGGCAGCGCAGCAAAGGGCACCGACCACAGCGGCCCGACGGGGAGGACCTCCACATGACTGGCCACATCGATCGCGGCGGCGAACGGAGCCAGCAAGGCATCCGACCACGGCTGTAGGGTGGTGGCCTGGGGGAGGTGCTCGACCACCGCGGTGCCCACCACCCCGGTTCGATTGAAGGCAAAGCCCATCCACGGGCCGCCGGGTTCGGGGTCGAGCGGGAAGTACAGCAGGTGGACCGCGCCCGGGTCGGGGATGCGTCGGGTCGCACAGCGGTCATCGAGCGGTGCGAACGTGCTGCCATCGCCGTACAGGAGCCCGAACGCATCCCGGGTCGCATCCTCCAGCGACCGACGTCGCGTCGCGACATCGGCACGGTGCGCGACGGCGGCGTCTGGGGGCAACGCCCATCCGGTCTGCTCCATCCGATCGAGGTCATCGCGGAGCGCCGCGATCCGATCGAGGGCTTCCCGCCAGCGCCGTCGCCGAGGTACGGACAGGGCGGCGACCAGCATCGTGCGATCGAGCAGGTGGTCCATGCGTCCGCGAGCCCGACGGGCGACGCACAACGCCTCGTCTCGTCTGCCGCTGGCCACGAGCAGGGCCGTCAGGCGGCCAGCGCTCGGCTGATGCCCCAGGAGCAAGCCCTCGCCCGCGACATCGTAGTCGAGCCGACGCACGAGCAGGGCGACCGCCGACTCGGCTGCGCTGTAGGCCGCGATCGCCTCCTCGGTGCGACCGAGGGCCTCGAACGCCCGACCGCGCCAGTAGTTGATACGCCAGCGTTGGCCGGGGGCGAGCGGGTGTGGGCCATCGTCGCCATGGAGCATGAGCCACTCGATGAGTGCGGCCCGCTCACCCTGTTCCAGTCTCACTCGTAGCTCGAGCACCTCCATCCATGCCCGTGCCGATGCTCCGACCAGGCCGGGGTCGGGCGCGATCATCCTGTCGAGCAGGACGCGTGCACGGCCGTGGTGCCCGCGTTGCAACGCCGCCAAGGCCAGGTTGATCTGCACCGTCGATTCCAAGGCCGCGTCGTCGCACGGGTCATCGGGGTCCGAACGATCGGCCAATATCATGGCAACGTCGTGGAGCTCGGGGGCGGGATCACCGATTGCGACCCCTCGTTCGCTCAGCTGGAGCCGCGTCCAGGCGACGTTGTTGAGTATGCGCAGCCAGTCGCGACAGCGCATCGAGTGGGGTGAGGTCTGGACGCGGTCGAGCAAGGCCTCGACGTCGCGGGGGCGGCGAAGCGCCGCCAATACGAGAGCGCGCTGGGGAAGGCTCGCGAGCAAGTATGCGCGTCGGGGATCGTGGTGCGCCCCGGCTTCGACTTGTGCGTAGGCCTCGAGCGCGGCGGGCAAGTCCCCCATGCGTTGGGCGAACAGCCCGCGATGGTACGCGGTGGCGACACGGGCGGGGGCGGGCAGCGGGCCCATCGAGTGCAGGCGTTGCTGCCACACCTGGGTGGCCTCGGTGTCGTGGAGGTACACCAGCGTCATGAACGAAGCGCGTCGCGCGTTGCAGCTGGCGCGGGCCACATCACCCATCTCCAGCAGCAGGGCCACGGTTTCGTCGGCCAGCGCCACTGCGCGGCGGTAGGCGTCCGTCCGGGTCGTGGGGTCGTCGGCCCGCGCCGCCCGGGTCAGCTGCCACTCGGTCATCAGCTCCAGCGTGATCACGCGTGCCTGCGGCTGCGTGCGTTCGAGGCTGGCCGCGAGGGCAACCCAGGGTGCTGGCGCCGAAGGATCGGCCAGGGCTCGGCGTGCGCTCTTGGTGAGGGCAGGTTCGGGGACTGGCGGTGCGAGCTCGAGGGTCCAGCGCACCGCACCGTCCTGCGCCGAACGCAGGCTGAGTGTCTGCGCGGAAGGGTCCACGACGACAGTCCATTCGGCCGCATCGTCCACCGCGACGGGCGGGGTGTCCACCGTCCGCCCATCGACGGCGAGCATCAGCCCGCGCGCATGCGGCTTTGGGACCCGGATCCTCAGACCTTGCGCTGGGGGAGCGGTGCCAGGGTCGATGGCCAGCGTCGACTCGCAGCGGGTGGGGTACTCGGCGGGCTGCCGGATGCACCGTGCGCCGTCGACCAGGAGCGCACAACCGTCGACCTCGACCGCCATGGCCTCGCGGGGGGGCGGGGGTGGCCCCGGAGCGGACGGACCACAGGCGGAGGCCCACATGCCCAGTCCACCCAGCACGGCACAGCGCAGTCCCCATCGCCCGGGCACCATGGTCTCGTCGTGGCCTAGCGTGCCGTGGGCGCGATCACGACGAGGCGCGACGCGGCCGCTCGGACTCCCGCAGGCCAGCTGCCGTCGTCCGAGCGCGCGCATGGATTGGCGAGTGTGGCGAGTCGAGCCGTGGAGCCGACCAGGACGGTGAGCGTCCACGACCCCGGCGGCAGGGGCAGCAGCTGGTGCACCGAGCCGAGCAGCTCGATCGCCCCCGTGGGCATGATCTGCTTGCCCTGGGAGACGGTGAGGCAGCGATGTTCGGCACCGACCGCGGCGATCCTGATGTCGACCGCGATGTCGACCCTTGTCTGGGGGGTCAGCCGCCACCGGAGCAAGCTCGTCCCCTCGAGCCGGGGAGGTTGGGTCCCATCGGCCGCGTCGGCGCGGGTGGGGCGTATCCCGCCCTCGAACATCACCTCTCGATACTCGGGGACGATGTCCGCAGGCACCCGACCCGGGCGCAGCCACAGCATCAGCGCCACCATTGCCGCCACGGCGATGAGGGCCGGGACCCAGCTCCGTGGCCGTGACCGCGGCCGTGGCTGTGACCGGGACACTTCGGCCGCGGCCTCTGGTTGCTCGAGCTGCTCCATCACCCGGGCCACCAGTGCAGGGTCCGCGGCAGGGTCGCTCAGCTCCTCTTGGTCGCGTTGCAGCCGAGCCTCGGTCGCGGCGTCCCATTGCTGACGTGCCCGCGCCCCCAGCTGGGACAGCAGCTCCTGTGCTCGTGGACCGTCCGTCATCGCCATACCTCGACTCGTCGCATCGATCTCACGCTCGTCGCCCCTTGGGCGCCACTGCCTCGGCCGAACACGACGACTCGGTCGCCCGCAGCTCCGTCGCGATTCGTTGTGCTCGGATGTAGATCCGCGTCCGCCATTTCTTGAGGGCGTCGATGCTCATCCCGACTTCTCGAGCCACCGCCGCCGAGGGCTGCTCTTCGATGAACAGTCGGGTGAACAACACCCGATCCCGGTCACTCATGCGTGCATGGAGCTCGCGGAGCACGACGTCCAGGTCGTGCTGACGCGCCAGGTTGTCATCGAGGCCGTCGATGGGCCCCACCGCATCCAGCGCGTCGGGGGCGGTCGACAAGAACCGTTCTCGACGTTGGGCTTTGACGACGATCTTCCGGGCCACGAAGCGACGGGCGATCAATCGGACGAAGCCCTCGAGCGAGAGCCCGCCCTGTGGGCTCCACCGCCGCAGCTCTTGCGCTCCGCTGCGGAACAGCTCGACGAGGGCGTCCTGCAGTAGATCTTGACGATCGTTCGAGCTGCGATCGTGGCCCATGTGCTGACACAGTATCGAGATCTGCATCCGCAGTACCGGGATGAGACGCGTCATGAGGAGCCGCTGGGCGCGTCGGTCCCCGCTAGCGCAGCGCACGACGAGATCAACGTCTGGATGTCGATCCGCTGGCGTGCCCAAACCGCCCCGAGCCTACCCCACCGTGCCGCCATCCGCACTGGGCTGGCACACGGTCGACGACGACGCCGCCAATGACGAGCGCTGCGTCTGCCGCCACGGTGAGGTGCCTGGACCGCCGAGCGACTCGCTCGGTCTGCGTGCGCTCATGGACACACATCGACCCCGTGCTTCGGGCGTCGTCCCGTCGAGGCAGTGGTGACGCCCATGTCGTTCGCGGCTCCGACCCCGAGCGTGCGTCGAAGGGGAAGCAGCGTCTGTCTCGTGGTCGCCGTGTTCAGCGGCGAGGCACCGACGCCGAGCCCACCATCGGTTCATCGTCCGGATGCACGCTGCCCTGGCGCAGTTTCTCGAGACCTTCGGTACCGGTCAGCGACTACCAGAAGAACCAGCCCCACGCGCAATCGGTCCACCAGATCGTGATGGTGATGTCCTGAAAGACGGAGCCTTCTCCCTCCTCTTCCATGATCGAGAGTCGGTCGGCGCTCACACCCGACGACGTGGGGAGGCCCGAGATGTTGATGACCGCTTGCGGCGCCCATTCGATCCCGAGCTCCTGGCTCTCGACAATCCAGTCGTCCAGCCTCATCTGGGCCATCGGGCCCACGAGCATCACCCGGTCGCCGGCCTCGGCCCATACGTCCGCGGCGACCTCGTAGACCACGTCGGCCTCGAGACCGAGAACGAGGGACTGTCCCGGTTCGAGAATGCCGATGTCATCCTGGGTGATGGGGATCGAACCTTGCTCGAGTTGTTCTTGACGAGCAGTCTCGAGGTCATCGGTCGTCGACGAGGTGGCGCTGCACCCCGTGATGGCGAGCAGACCACCGAAGACCGCAGCGCCTGAGAGTAAAGAGATTGGCGTGTTCATCGACCAGGAGTTGGGACGCTGACCCATGAAAGAGACAACCTCGGGCTGTGAGCACCTTCACGATAGGCCCGAGCAGCATGACGCCGCGAGCACCATGGACGCCGCGAGCACCATGGACGCCGCGAGCTTCATGTACGCCGCGAGCACCATCGAGTCGCACTGAAGTGCGATGAGCTAGACTCGACTCTGGCGGTTTTCCATGGGCCACAACGCCGTCA
>JAHZJA010000636.1 GCA_022601155.1 Deltaproteobacteria bacterium
CGCCCCCCGCCCCCTGGACCCGCGGCTCGGACCGCCCCGCGAGGGGGCAGTTGCCGGCCGCGCGCTTGCCGTTGGCGCCAAGCTCCCAACCGCACGTGCAGTGGATCGTGACGTGCTCTAGCGTTGCCGCATGTACGAGCCCCGCTGCCCCCGCGCGACTTCGTCGTCCCGTGCACCACACGCGATCGCCCCCGCCCGGCTGTCGTGGACGTTGCTCGTCGCGGTCGTCGGACTCGGAGCCTGCGGCGACGATGGAGGCGGCACCAGCACCACATCGACCGGATCGGGCACCACCGCGGGGACCACCCAGGGCGCGGCCGATTCCACCACCAGCGGGGGCGACTCCACAACGGGGGCACCGTCGTCGAGCAGCTCGACCGCTGGCGAGACTTCCTCGGGGCCCGGAGACTCGAGCGGCACCACGAGTGATGCAACCGGTAGCTCCGGCTCCGGCTCCGAGTCGGGAACCACCGGGACCGTTGCCCCCTTCGACGTACCCTTCAACGTCCTCGACCCCTACCCTCTTCCCCTGACGACACGGGTCCAGCCCGGATGGACGGTCATCACCACCGCCGCCGAATGGGACGCACGCACGGGCATTCCCGTCCCCGCGGGCGTCAACTTTCCGCAGCAATGGCTCGTCTATGGCTCGCGCGGGCCCCAGCCGTTCCCCGGCCACGACCTGCAGGCCAGCGCGCTCACCTGGGACGCCGAGACCCTCGTCGTCGACGGAACCGCGGCCGAGCCCGGGGGCGACTGCGACACCTATCAGTTCACCTGGCCCGCCGACACCCTGTTGGTGATCGACGCCCTCGATGTGCCGATCAACGACTTCGACGACCTCACCACGCCGCAGGTCCAAAGCTGCGCCGCCGGGGCCAGCGAGTCGATGCAGTGCTCGCTGGCGGCACCGTGCGCGACCGGCCTGTCATGCGCGGGCCTCATTCGCAGCACGGTGCTCATCAACAATCCGGGTGGGTTGTGCCTCTCCAGCGGACTGGCCGGGGTGTTCCCCGGGGGTCCGCTGGTGATTCCCTCCAACGGTGCCTCCGCGGAGGTCGACCTTCAAGCGGCCGGCCTCGCCACCGTCGACATGGACGTCGTGATCTGGGTGGAGCTCGATCATACCGCGCCCCAGGAGCTGGTGATCGAGCTGCGCAATCCATCGGGCAATCAAGTCATGGTGGCCAACCTCCAGACCTCACCGCTGCACCCCGGTGGCGTCGGTATCGTCCCCACCGGTTTCTCGGGCGACGAGTCGGTCAACGGTACCTGGTCACTGGTGGTGCGTGACGACGTCGTCAATGCGACCAACGGCAGCGTGCTGTCGTGGCAGCTCGAGATCATGAGCCGGTTCGACTAGCGACGTCGTTGCTCGCGCCACGCGAGATCACATGAACGACTCGAGCTCGATCGTCACCCCCGGTGTCGATCCACCCTCCTTGTTCCAGCTGTTGCCGTCCCATCGAAAATCGGCTTCGGATCCCTGTCCTCCGTTGTCCAGCGGATTGGTGTAGTGAATGAGGCAGGCATCATCGGGATCCTGCTCCCAGGTCCCCGTCAATTGTCGCGTCGCGCCAAGATCGAGCCGCCAGGTGCCGTCCTCGTTGAACGTGAACATCCAGCCGGATTGCAGCTGGCCGTTGCGCCTGACGGCGTAGGAGCCCAACGTCGGGTCGGGGCACTCTTCAGGTTCTTCGATGCGCGGCTGCAGGTCATCGGCCCAGTCGTCCGTCTGTTGTGGGTCACACGCGACCAGCAAGAGTGATAGTGCGAAAAATGATCTGTCCATCGTGTCCAACCCAGCCGTAGCCACACGGTGAGGCATGCTCCCCCTGACTTGGCCGACCGCCGTCCGATCCGTCGGAAGATCTTCCTCCCCGCGGTGGTCCCAGCTGCCCGTGCGAACGAAATTGCCGCAATCTTGTACAATTCGTGCCAGACGGCACGGGCTCGATCCGATCTAACACTCGGGAACTGAAGCCGCGGGCCCCCTCGATGGGCGGTAACGCTCTTGGCTCTCCTTTTTGGCGCTTGGTGCAATCAATCAGAGGGTGAAGGGTTACCTTTACTTTGGAGGGTCCACAGTAGAGGTAGGGTTCTTCTTTTCGTCACTACTTCTACGTGTTTAGGTTGTGATTCGTTATCTGGAAGCGGCGGCATCTCTCATCGCGGGAACGCACGGCATCGCGTCCGCTCAGACCGAGCATGCCGATCATCGGGCGCGACGGCGCCTTCGCGACGCCGTGCCCCTGGCCATCGAAGCGGGTGCTCCACAACGAATCGCGGAGATCCTGACTCGGATCGTCGCGGTCGATGCCTCGGTGATGTCGCTCGCCGACCAGGAGCTCATGCTCGACCTGGCTGGGGCCCACGCCAACGGGGCGCCCGGGCGAGCTGCGCTGTCGGACCGGGTCGAGTGCGCCCGGGGTGTGCTCGCCCGTCGACGGGGTGAGGACCACGAGGCCGGCGCTCGCTTCGAGGCCTGGTGGAGCGCAACCCCCTGGAGTCGATGGGCCTGGTCGCCGCCGAGCGCCTGGGAGACCTGCACCGCGAGGCGGGACAGGTGGACGCAGCGCGCCAGACCTGGGCCGCGCTTCGCCGACGGCTCGAGTCGCTCGACCGAGGTCACCCGATGCTCGCGCCCACTGTGAACACCCTCGCGCAGCTAGCCTTGGGCGCAGCAGATCTGGTCCAGGCCGAGCGACTTGGGCGGCTCGCACTGTCCGCCTGCGACGAGGATGGGTCACGGGTCCACATGATGCTGAGCACGGCTCTGCTCGCCGCGCAGCGGCCGGCCGAGGCCTCGGCCCATACCGCGCGAGCGCTCGACCCTTCCCCGACGGAGCCCCCCATGCTGACCGCGGAGATCCACTTCCGGCATGCCGAGGCGTCGTATGCGAACGGGGACTCGACCACTGCGGTGCGCAGTGGCTCGCGAGCGTGGGCAATACTGGAGGGCCCGGGCGCCGCGGAGCCCCGGGCCCAGATCCAACGATGGACCGCCGCGCGCGGGTTGACGCTGGAGGAACGATGACCTCGACCACGAATGCGGATATCTGCCTGCTTCGCGCCTGGGCGGCCGGCGATCGCGATGCGGGCGAGACTCTATACAATCGGTACTTCGACGTCGTCTATCGGTTCTTTCGCTCCAAGGTGCCCTACGCCACCGCCGACCTCACCCAGGCCACGATGGAGGCGCTCATCAAGAGCGATCATCGGTTCGAGGGCCAGGGAAGCTTCCGTTCGTTCGTGCTGGGGATCGCCGTCAACGTGCTGCGGAACCACCTGCGGGCGCGAGGTCGCTCGCGGATCGACTTCGTCGGCGACGATTGCTCGTGTGAGGAGCTGGGCCTGGGGCCGTTCGAGCTGGTGGCCGACGACCAAGACCAGAAGCTGCTGGTCAAGGCCCTGCGGCGCATCCCGATCGAGCTACAGATCGTGGTTGAACTCCACTACTGGGAAGAGATGAGTTCACGGGAGATCGGCGTCGTGCTGGGGGTTCCCGCCTCTACGATTCGGGATCGACGAAAGCGCGCGAAGGTCCAGCTGCGTCGGCAGCTGGAGCGCCTGATGAGCGGCCCCCTGCGGGTGGAGACCACCCTCGTGGGGTTGACGACGTGGGCGAATGAGCTTCGCCAGCGCGTCGGCATGCTGCCATCGACGATGGAGCACGGGTCGAGGGCGTAGGCTCGGTGCGTGGTCTCGACGATAGTCGTGAAAAGAATCCGTCACAAACCCGTGCCCGGGCGACTTCAAGGATGAGCGGGTCGCCTCGAACGAGATGAATCGAGGCACTGGTCGCTCGCGGTTGAGCACCGCAAGGTCGATCCGCGCGGCCAAGTGGGACCGACGGTGCGAGGTCGGTCCCAACGGCGTAGTATGGTCACTACCGATGACGACCGCGGGCCGAACACGTCAATTGCCGGCCACGACACTACGGACGACTCGCGTGTTGTAGATGCAGGCCTTGTGAGGCTCCTGCGGAGTCCACGGTGGGCCCGGCACGGCTACGATTTCGACAGTGTTCCCAGGATCTCGCGCGCCTTGCTGGCCACCGTACCGGTCTCGTCCGTCCGCAGGGTCTCCAGCTGCCCCTGCAGACGCCGGACCAGCGCGGGCACGTCCTGCACCGCCTCCGCAAACCGGTACCGCACCCGTGGCTTCGGATCCGCGAGGCCCTGCTCCACCGCCACCTGAACTCGCTCGTCCTGGGCGAGGGCCTCGTCGCCGGTCAGATGAACCCGAAGTCCGATCGCCGCCGCCATCCGCCCGCCGGGCTCGGCCGAGCGTGACAGCGTCAGCAGATCGTCCAACGGTACGGTCCGCGTCACTTCGGTGGTCTCCCGCACCGCGGCCCGACGATCGCGAAGTGCCTCGGACTCCAACGACTTCGATAGCCTGCGCACACGCTCGAGCACTTCGGAGGAAGGCGAAGACTTGGTGGATCGCATCGTCTTGGATGCCCCCCTGCTGCTGTCGAGAAACGGGTTGCGCTCCTTGTTCCGCGACGATGATCCTCGATACACCGCGCCCTCGAGCCCACCTGCTGGTGCTGGAGAGGCAGCAGGCTTGGGTGCGGCAGGGATCGGCTCGGACCTCGCGACTTCCTCCATCGGGGGTCGCGACCGCGCCCGGCTGCCCGAGACCGATGCGTCGTCGTCGTCATCGTCCTCATGATCGTGGGCCTCGGCATCGTGCTCGGCCATCGGTGGCGTCTGGGCCGGCGCCTCGGCCCGGGCTCGAAGAGCCTCGGGGGCCGTAACCCAGTCGCCCGTATACCGCGACAGCTCGACGACGGTATCGACCAGCGGCTGGCCAAAGTCGGCGAACGTCACCACGTCGATGTCCAAGCCCCAGCCTTCGATCTTCTCGACCATCGCAGCCTGGTCGGCCTCCCGCACCAAGATGTAGTGGGTGGCTGCCGCGCCGTCGAACACCCGGTCGACCCGCTGCAGCTGCTCCAGGAACGCGGCGTCGTCGAGGCTGAAGCCGATGAACAGGAACGAGAACGAAGCGAGGTGTTGCTGCAGAGAACTCAGGGCGGCCTGGTGCCGCTGCCGGGTATCGGCGGACACCGCAGAGTCGGTCTCCGGGTACAGGCGTTGGTATCCATCGGGGGTGAGAACGAGCTTGGTGACGTTGTCGATGAGACCATGCAGATGCCACAGGGTCGGCGCCTCGACGCCATCACGCAGCGCCATCACCTGCTCATAGGGTGCATCGATGTCCCACCGGTGAAGGTCGGGAAGCTCGGGGCACCCCCACAGCAGCACCCGATCGTAGTTGGTGGTGATGATGAGGTTGCTGCCGATCCCCCAGATCGCACGCGCCAGGGCAAGGCTGTCGTCGGCGATCTGCTCGCGCCGAAACGAGAACTGCGACTTGAGGAAGCGGTACCAGTTGCTGCGCAGTGCCGTGCGGGCCCGGGTCGACGCCCCCATGTAGTCGCCCGCCTCGAGCAGGGTGCGAATCTGTGCCGCCACCTGGGCCTTGCTCTCCTGGTCCAGACGCTGCGCCGCGCGATCGAGCAGGTCCCACCAGCTGGGATAGCAACGCGCCCCATCGTCACGGCGC
Organism: Deltaproteobacteria bacterium; assembly: GCA_022601155.1. Classification (GTDB taxonomy): domain Bacteria; phylum Myxococcota_A; class Polyangia; order Nannocystales; family Nannocystaceae; genus Paraliomyxa. The sequence continues at coordinate 5,578 of JAHZJA010000636.1, forward strand.
CGCACCGTCATCGAGACCCCCGCCCCGACGAACGGAATCACCTTGCCCTCGCGGATGAACTCCTGGAGGTATCGGGGTACGGCGGTCACCGTCGGCCATCGTAGCAGTCCGACCGCCGTCCCCAGTTCGATCCTGGCCTCGCAGGGGGGCCGTCGGCGCGGCCGGTCGCCACCACCCCCTCCACCTCATTTGCGCAGGGCCACGATGCGCTCCGCGTACCGCTCGATTGATGGCCCGGGGCCAGGTGCGCCCAAGCCTCGTCACTCGGTGGCGACGGCAGCGGTCTTGTAGCCGACCATCGTGCCGACGCCGTTGGTGACCTTCCAATACGTAGTGACCTCGGTCTGGCCGACGATCTTGACCTCGACGGTGATACCCGGGCCACCCGAGGTGTCTCCCCACTCGATGCCCCCCGTCACGGCCTCGAGCTGATCGTCGGAAATGGTTGGCAGCTGCGGCTTCGTTGCTTTGTTCATCGTCGTTGTGTCCTTCCGAGTGCCTTCGTAACGGACCCTCCAATTTTTGATTGCGCGCAACCATCGACAGCAGGCGGTTTCCGTTGGCACGTGCGCCACTGCGCGCTCTATCCGCAGGCGTCCGCAGATCGGTGCAATCAAATCCGTATCTCGCGTTACCCACGTACGGGCACTGGATCGTCCGGCGCTCGGCCCCCCCGACCGGTTGCGCAAGACGCTCACCCGGCCCCCCGACGTCCACGCGGCTCACCATGCGTCACGGTACCCACCTTCGCTTCCACCCTCGGGCCGTCGCGCGGCAGCACGCGCGGCCAGGTCGACGTCTGCCCGCTCCGATGTGGCCATGCACTCGGGTCGATCCCGCCCGCACTCGGCGACCCATCCCTCGGGGGTACCGATGACCACCACGACGAGCCTCGTCGGTGCACCCCGAAGCACCCAATGGGTTACCGTGCACACCGAGCCATCGCCGAGCGCACGGAGACGTCGCGCCAAGGCGGCGGCCGACCGTCGTGCCGCGGCCATGAACGACTCCACCGACAACGCGTTGCTGCGCCGCTGGCGAGACGGCGACTCGGCCGCGGGCAAGCAGCTGTTCGAGCGCCACTATTCCTCGGTCGAGCGGTTCTTCCACAACAAGGTCTCGGAGCCCGCCGATCTCATTCAGCGCACGTTCTTGGCCTGCGTCGAGTCGCCCGAGCGCTACCGAGGAGACTCGAAATTTCGCACCTTCTTGCTCGGCATTGCGCACCGCTTGGTGTGCAACCACTTCCGCGATCGAATCGGGCCACGCAATCACGCCTCGCTCGAGAGCACCTCGGTGGAGGACATGGGCCAGACCCCGAGCGAGGTCTTGGAGGGCGCCGAAGAGGAGCGAATGCTCCTGACCGCGCTGCGCCGCCTACCCCTCGAGCTACAGGTCGTCCTCGAGCTGTACTACTGGGAACGACTGACGATGTCCGAGCTGGCCGAGGTCCTGGACATCCCCCCCGGTACCGTGGCCAACCGCCTGCGCCGCAGCAAACAGAAGGTCAAGGTCACCCTCACCGAGCTGGCCACCTCGCCGCAGAAGCTCCACAGCACCCTCACCCGTCTCGATGACTGGGCCGATCAAATTCGAGGCAAGCTTTCGAATGCCAAGAGCGCCGCTCGAAAGTAACGGGTCGTCGACGTGAACAACCACGACGATGACATGGACGGAGTCTTCGCCCAGCTCGGAGGAGTGCGGCTGAGGGGTCCCGGTCATCGCCACCAAAGAGACGAGATCAAGGCGCGCCTGTTCGGCGAGGAGCCGCCTCTGCGCCGAGTGGGTCGCTTCATCTTGCTCGGCGACCTCGGCCACGGCGGCATGGGTACGGTGTGGCGGGCCTACGACGAGCAGCTCGATCGGCAGGTCGCCATCAAGCTGATGCGCGAGAGCCTGCGAGCCGAGCACGAGGCACGGCTGCTGCGGGAGGCCCAGGCATTGGCCCGGCTCTCCCACCCCAACGTCGTGCAGGTGTACGAGGTCGGCTCGGTCGACGACCAGCTGTTCATCGCGATGGAGCTGCTGGCGGGTGACACCCTGCGGGACTGGCAGGACCGCCAAGACCAGCCCTGGAGAGCCAGCCTCGATGCCTATGTGCAGGCAGGCAGAGGGCTGGCCGCGGCGCATTCGGCCGACTTGATCCATCGCGACTTCAAGCCCAGCAACTGCATGATCGACCCCGACGGTCGGGTGCGCGTGCTCGACTTCGGCTTGGCCTGCGGGGTCGACCTCGACCACGAGCTCGACGCCAGCGTAGAGCTGACGGCCAGCGGTGAGTACCCCGCCAGCAAGTCGGGGAGCGGCTCCATACCCAGCAGCTCGAGCAGCATGCTGCGTCGTCGGCTGACCCAGGCCAGCTCGTTGCTAGGCACCAAGGCGTACATGGCCCCCGAGCAGCTGTACGGGATGCCACCCAGCGTCCATAGCGACCAATTCAGTTTTTGCGTCGCGCTGTACGAAGCGCTGTACCGCCAATTGCCGTTCTCCGAGCAACCGGTCGCGACCTTGCTGGAGATGGCCGAGGGCACCGCCCACATGCCGCAGCCTCCCACCACAGGCAGCGACGTGCCTCGATGGCTGCAACGAGCGGTGTGGCGGGGCGTGTCCGCCAACGTGCAGGATCGATGGCCATCGATGGAGGCCCTGCTCCACGAGCTGGAGCACCAGCTACCTCGACCTCGCAGACGCGGCATGATGGCCGCGGGAGCCACGGCCGCGGTACTTGGACTGGTGGGCGTGGCCTCGATGCCTTCGTCATCCGCCACCCTCCCCCCGTGCCACGACGCCGCCGACAGGCTCGGCGATCCGTGGGGGCCAGCCGAGCGACAGTCGGTCCGCGACGCGATCATCGAGACCGATCTTCCGTACGCCCCCCAAGCGTGGTCGACCGTCGAACGACAGCTCGAGGACTACACCGAAGGTCTCGGAGCGGCCTACGTGCACGCATGCGAGGCCACCTACGTGCGCCACGACCAGACGCGCGCTGACCTCGGGCTACGCCACACATGCCTCGACGAGCGTCGCGATGGCCTGGTCGACACGATAGAGCTGCTCGGCACCGTCGAGGCGCGCGAGGTCTCCAATGTCGTCGCAGCCATCGCCCGGGCGCCCCGTATCGAGGACTGCAGTGAGCCCGAAGCCCTCGCCCGTGCCACCGCGGGGAGCGGCAGCGAGGCGGCACGGGAGCTTCGGCGTGAGCTCGAACGAGTCCGTGCCCTCCGCTACATCGGTCGCCACGAACGAGCACTCGACCAGCTGGCTCCCATTCTCGCCCGAGCCGAGCACCTCGGTGACCGAGGCTTGGTCGCCGAGGCCGTCTACCTCGACGGTGAGCTGCGAGTGGACACTGGCGCCGACGACATCGCCAACGAGCGATTCACCGCAGCCCGAGCTCTCGCGCTCACCCACGCCCGCGACGAG
>JAHZJA010000637.1 GCA_022601155.1 Deltaproteobacteria bacterium
CGCACCATGGGGGCGCCCGCGGGCGGAGGTCCGCGGGGATCGGCCTCGACGGCGATGATCTCCGCTTCGGCGAGGCCGGCCGGGTTGCCCGCGAACGACACATCGAACCGAAAGCGCTCCCCGATCGCGAGGGTGGAGCCGTAGTCGGGCGGTCGGGCGGTGAGCGCCTGACGGCGGCGACGGTCGACCGCGCGGGGGTTGCCCAGCGATTGCGACCACCCCCGCAGACCACGAGGTCGCTTGCGGGGCTTGGCGCCGGGGCGCTTGATTGCAGTGCCGACGACCGGGGGAGTGCGCAGGCTGGGCATCACGCTCGCGTCGACCGCGAGCCCAACCCCCTGGGGAGCGGGGACCTGCCGGAGGTTTGTGCCCCGCACTCGGCGTCGGCTGTCGTGCGGCTTGGTCGACGGCTTCTTCGATGTCTTGGTGGGCGCCTTGGCCGATGTCTTGGCGGGGCTCGACTGCTGGGGCGGCGCAAAGCCAGCCAGGGCCAGGACCACCAGCATCGATGCTCCTCGACACCACCACCTCCGGGCGCGCGAGACCTCGCGGGGCCGAGGACGTGCGGGATGAGACGTGGCCGGCATGGGCGGGTGCCAGAGCACCGTGAGGCCAATGGTAGGATGCTCGGCCGTGCTGCGCCATGGAACCAACCGGTGACACCCCGCTGGTCCTGACCCAGGGAGATCCACGCGGGATTGGTCCCGAGCTGCTGCTGCGACTGGCAGCGAATGGGCAGCTGCGCGCGGGCGACCGCGTGGTGGGGCACCCGGGGTGGCTGTCGCGTTGGGCACAGCGGCTGCCGGGGTCGTGGGCGGCGGCGGGTTGGGCGCGACTGCGCGACGTGCTGGAGCCCGTGGACGCGGAGGCGCCCGGGCCGTCGCAGGTGCAAGCCTTGGCTCGTGGCGTCGACCTCGTGTTGGCGACCACAGGCTCGGCTTTGGTGACGGCACCCATCGACAAGGCCGCGTGCAACGAGGCCGGATTCTCTTTCCCCGGGCACACCGAGTACTTGGCTCATCGTGCGGGCGAGGTGCCCATCGCGATGCTGATGGTGGGGACTCGGCTGCGGGTGGTACCCGTCACGATCCACATGCCCCTGCGCGAGGTCGCTGACCGGCTGCATCCCGATGCCATCGTCTCGGCCGGCCAGCTGCTGGCGCGAGCGCTTCGTGAGCGGTTCGGCGTGGTACGGCCGCGGCTGGCCGTCGCGGGGCTCAATCCGCATGCGGGCGAGCGCGGGCTGCTGGGCCACGAGGAAGCGTCGATCATCACCCCGGCGATCGAGCGGCTGCGCGATGCGTGCCCGTTCGCCGAAGTCCACGGTCCACTGCCCGCCGATGCGGCCTTTCCTGCGCACGCCCGTGGCGACTACGACGCGGTGCTCGCGATGTACCACGACCAAGGACTGGGCCCGTTCAAGCTGCTGCACTTCACCGATGGCGTGAACATGACCCTCGGTCTTCCGTTCGTACGCACGTCGCCCGACCACGGCACGGCGCTCGACATCGCGGGGCAGGGAATTGCGGATCCGTCGAGCATGGAGGCCGCGGTTCGGATCGCGCGAGGGGGGCAGCCATGAGCGGTGACAAGCCGATGCCGGCCCCGGCTGCGCGGCGCAGGGGGGGTCGATCCAAGGCGCCCGCGACCGCCGAGGACGAACGCGCTCGGTCCGTCGCCAGCAGTGAGGACGCGGCCCCGTCCGAGGTCGACGTCGGTCCGGCGCGCAAGACAGCGTCGAGTACGAAGGCGTCGAGCAAGAAGGCGTCAGGCAAGAAGGCGTCGAGCAAGGAGACTGCGAGCAAGAAGGCGTCGAGCAAGAAGGCGTCGAGCAAGAAGGCATCGAGCAAGAAGGCATCGAGCAAGAAGGCATCGAGCCAGAAGACCGCGAGCAACGAGACCGTCGGGAACAGCGGCGGCCCCGGCGAGCTATCACCGCTCGACGCCTTCGAAGAGCTTCCGCCGTTGTCGGAGCCCACGGTGATCAAGATCCGCGGCGCCCGAACCCACAATCTGCGCGACGTGGATCTCGATCTGCCGCGCGGCAAGCTGGTGGTGATCACGGGCCCCTCGGGCTCGGGCAAGAGCAGCCTCGCGTTCGACACGATCTTCGCAGAAGGGCAGCGCCGCTACGTCGAGAGCCTGAGCGTCTCGGCGCGCCAGTTCCTCGCGCAGCTTCCCAAGCCCGATGCCGATCTCATCGAGGGGCTCAGCCCTGCCATCGCCATCGCCCAGGACCCACCCGGACGCAACCCGCGCTCCACGGTGGGGACCGCGACCGAGATCTACGACTACCTACGGCTGCTGTTCGCACGGGTCGGCAAGGTCTACAGCCATCGAACTGGGCGCCCGATGCAGCGCCACAGCATCGAAGACATGGTCGAGGCTGGCCTGAGTCTACCCGATGGCAGCCGGTTTTCGATCCTCGCTCCCGTGGCCCGCGATGCACCCGGCGATCATCGGGACCTGCTGGACACCCTGCGACGTCGGGGGTTCGTGCGGGTCGCCATCGACGACGAGGTTCGCGATCTCGGAGAAGACATCGACCTCGACCCGATCGAGCGCCACAGCATCGAGGTCTACGTCGACCGGCTCAAGCACAAGGAAGGGATCCGTGGACGGCTGGCCGACTCCATCGAGACGGCGGCCGAGCTGTCCGGGGGCCTCGTTCGCCTGGTGCCGCTCGATGGCGAGCCGATGGAGTTCTCCCAGCACTTCGCGGAGCTCGAGCACGGCATCCGATACCCCGAGATCACACCGTCGATGTTCTCGTTCAACTCGCCCGACGGTGCATGTCCGCGCTGTGGCGGGCTCGGCAAGCGGCGGGTGGTCGACCCGTCTCGGTTGGTGCCAGACCCCCGACGCGCGCTGTCCGACGGCGCGATCCATCCGTGGTCGGGCCGGGGATCGGGCACGCACAACAAGGCGCTGGGCATCGTGGCCAAGTCGCTGAAGATCCGGCTGTCGACGGCA